>JAOAPQ010000402.1 GCA_025462965.1 Bryobacterales bacterium | reverse complement strand
GCCGCGTCTACGAAGCGCCAGACTTCGTTTTCTTCAGCCACGCGAAGCACGCGGCCGCCAGGGTCGAATGCAAAGGCTGCCACGGCGACGTGATGCTACAAGAGTTCGTACAGCTCCAGCAGCCGGTGAAGACGAAGTGGTGCGTAGATTGTCACAAAGCCAGCAGGGCGCCTACCGCCTGTAATACATGCCATGAGCTGGGGCAGTGAGGTACGAGATCCCACGCGCAATTTAGGGTTTCATTCTCAAGAGGCGATTGTTATAGCTGTCTGAGACGTAAAGATCTCCGGTAGGACCAACGATGACACCGTGAGGCCGGTTCAGCTGTGTTTCTAACGGGTTTCCAGTATGCAATCGCGCGCCCGATTTTCCGGTGCCGGCGATGACAACGAAACTTCCGTCACGCGGGGAATATTTCCGGATCAGATGGTTTTCAGAATCGGCAATAATGACATCGTCATTTCGGTCTACACAGAGGTGCTTCGGGCCGTTGAGGTCCGGAGAAACGCTGCCCGGCTTGAT
The DNA here is from genome assembly GCA_025462965.1 of Bryobacterales bacterium. Taxonomy (GTDB): domain Bacteria; phylum Acidobacteriota; class Terriglobia; order Bryobacterales; family Bryobacteraceae; genus JALYXI01. Next base: position 7,033 of record JAOAPQ010000402.1, on the reverse strand, counting down.
CAGCGTGCGAATTCTGCCATTAACCCCAACAACGCGCAACGCGTTTCCGCGGCGTTCCAGGATGTAGACCTTGCCTGTCGAATCCACAGCCACCGCCCGCGGATCCTGTAACGGGCTTTCGTTTGCGATCGCGTCGTCAGCGGGAATGCCGTCCTTCCCGTTCCCGGCAACTGTCATGATCATGCCGCTCCTCAGGTCGATCGCACGGATGCGGCGATTTCCCAAGTCGGCAACATAAAGTTTGTCGCCAGCCGAGGTGAGGGCGATTCCAAACGCGCCGTCGAACTTCGCCTGAGTAGCCAGACCGCCGTCGCCGCTAAATCCCTTTTCACCCGTGCCCGCAATCGTGGAAATAACCTTGGTCTTCAGATCGACCTTGCGAATGCGGTTATTGAGAGTATCCGCAATGTACATCCGATCGCCCGGGCCAATCAAGACGCCATGGGGATCGTTCAATCCCGCGGCATCCGCCTGTCCGCCATCGCCGCCGTACGATGCCGTGCCCGTACCCGCGAAGCGGCTGGCAGCGCCATCCGTTCCAAGCTTCGTAACCCTCTCGCCCTTGTATTCGCAAATGTAGGAGTTACCTGCGCTGTCGAAGGCAATCCCAAAGGGTTCCACGAGCGACAGATTTGCTCCGACCCGTTCGACGGTCGCGGAGTAGGCACCGGCGCAACAACAGAACGCCGTCAGTAGAAAGAAGTGCGGTCTAGACAAACAGCTCACGCACCGGTGTTCCATGGTCGGTGATGGGCACGGGACGCTGGCCGGCAAACAAGCTCTTGTCCGGGTTAATGCCCAGGGCGGTATGAATGGTCGCGTGGAAATCCGGTATGGAGACGGGCCGGTCGATGATGGTATTCCCAAGCTCGTCAGTTGCGCCGACGACTTGCCCGGTACGCAAGCCCCCGCCCGCCAGCAGCGCGCTGAACGCCTTGGCGTGGTGTCCGCGTCCGCCGCCGCTATCGAACTCCGGCGGGCGGCCGAACTCGGTGGCGACTACAACCAGCGTCCCATCCAGAAGCTTGTTTGTCTTCAGATCGGAAATTAAAGTAGAGAGCGCTTTATCCAGATCCTGAATCAGCAGGTGCTGCTTCAATTGGCCGGCGTTGTGCGTATCCCAACCCGAGCCGTTCAGGAAATTGAGATTGAACGACACTTCAACAAACCGCACTCCCGATTGCACCAACCGGCGGGCCAGCAGGCATCGCTGTCCAAACTCACCGCCATAGCTCGCGCGCAACGAGGGCGATTCGCGCTTAAGATCGAACACGTTAAGAAATTGTGGGCCGGCCAGTTTGAAGCCCTGCTGGTTCACCGCAATCTGGGCTTCCACGGAAGCGTCCCGGGGATGCCGCTTGGCATACTGCTCGCTCAATTGCCCCAGGAGACTTTCGCGCCGGTCCTCACGCGTAGCGTCCACGTCCGGCGGACGCACCAACCCGCTGGGCCCGGTTTCGATTTGTGTCAAATAAATGTACCCATGCTTGGCGCCCAGGAACCCCGGATCCCGCATGATGTTCGGGTAGCCCATCACCACATAGGCCGGTACGGCATCCGTCTTAGCACCGAGTTCGTGGGACACAATGGAGCCGATCGAGGGATAGAGAATAGTCCCGCTGGGCTTGCGTCCGGTATGGACCAGATTGGCGGCAGCAGCATGCTCGCTCGATATGTCGTGGTTGAGAGAGCGGATGAGAACACAGTTGTCGAGCAGTGGCGCCGTTTGCTTCAGGTGTTCGCATAACTGTACCTTCGGTATGGCGGTATCGATCGAGTCGTAGTACGAACCAGCTTTGCCCGCGCCGTCGCCGCGCCTTTTCGGATCGAAGGTATCGACGTGGGCCGCACCTCCGCCCAGCCACAAGAAGATGCAGGAATCGGCTTTCCCTTTAATTACGGGCTCCGCGGCATTCAAACAATTCGAGACACCGGAAACGGCTACACCGGCGGTCAACGTCTTCATCCAATCGCGACGGGAAATGGCATTCATTGTGGCTCTCCTGATCGTACGAACATTCGTTAGGGAAGTAAGACAAACTCCGGTGAATTGAACATCGCCCAAAGGGCATCTTCGTATCTCGTCCGAAATTCCGCGGTCAGCCGGCCGGTTGGCGCTTCACCCATGCGCTGGTTGCGTTCCTCCTCCATACGAATGAGTGTGGCTTCCGAACTCAGGTGATTCGACCAGGAGACTCTGTTATCGCTCTTCATGCGAGCTGAACTGGCCTGGACGCCTGACACTTTCCGGTTCGCGTAAGCGGGCGCGAGCAAGTTTTCGAAGACCTGCTGCTCCTGTTGATCCGGTAATCGCGAAAAAACTCGCAGGTAGCTTTCTTCCACCAGCTTGGAAAGTGGTAAATTCTGCAGCGCGAGACCCGTGAATGCGCTTTCGTCCGACAGGCGGATCAAGCGGGTAGCCAGGTTTCCATTGGCCAGAATCAGAGTCTGCATCGGCGATGGCGCGTCATCGCGTATGGTGGTCGCATTCTGGCGGGATTGCCGCCAACCGAAGGTCGTCATCATGTCGATGAGCGATTGCGCCATGGGCAAGGCCAGCGCCGGACGGTCCCGCTCATTCGAAAGCGCCGTCATCTGCCAGGTGCGCTCCGGCGTGCCCATGTCGAGAAACTGTGTCGCCGGGCGGTCTCCCGCAGGATTCAGGTTCATCGGTTCGCACAGGAAGCGTTTGCCCGCGCTCAGATGGAGAGAATCGACCAGCTCTTCAGCGGTCATCCTTCGCCGTACCGGCCCAGCGAACACGCGCGCCGCCGCATCGGCTCCGGTAGAGGTGGCCACCGACTGCCGTTGATAAGCGTGCGAGTTGAAAATGAGGCGCGCGACGCGCTTGATGTCATAACCGCCGGCGACGAATTCGCGCGCGAGGAACTGCAGCAGTTCCGGATGCGAGGGCTGCACCCGCGACCAGTCGTCCACGGGTTCGACAATACCCTCGCCCATATAGTATTTCCAGATCCGGTTAACTGCGACCTGCGCAAAGCGGTCGTTCTGCGGGTCGACTATCAACGCCGCCAGCTCGTCGCGAGTGGGAATCGAGGAATAACTCGGAAGCGAGGCGGGTTGTGGGCCCACGTTCGCATGCGCGATCAGATTTTGGAACGGCCACTCAGGCGCAATGGATTCGCCGGCCTTCAGTGAAATGGTGACGGCAGGTCTGCGGCCTCCCGGTCTGACCGGGACGGTGCTCGTGGAGGGCAGCGTAAGCGGCTTGCCGTTCAAGAGGGCGCCCATGCTGAAAAGGTCTTTTTGTTTGAAGGGATGAAACGGAGCGTCGTGACATCGCGCGCAACCGAGCTTTTGTCCCAGAAACGCCTGGGCAAGGATATCGGCCTTAGCCGCCATGGGCGAATCGTTGAGCGTCGCCTGCGCGAAACCTGCAGGGCCGCCCAGCGTTTTGCTGCCCTCCATCTCTACCAGTTCGGTAACCATCCTGTCGAAAGGCAGACCATCGGTGAAAGACTGATACAGCCACCATCGGAAGGGGCCGGTGTTATTCAAATCCGGCTTGAGGATTCCAGGATTCTCGGCCAGCACGTCCTGCCAGTAGCTTACCCAGTGGTCGGCCCAGCCGGGGCTATTGACCAGGCGGTCGATCGCATGACCGCGGCGGGTTGCCGGTGCGTCAGCGAGGTACGCGCGAACTTCCGCGGCCGTGGGAATGAGACCGGTCGCGTCCAGTGATACACGGCGCAGGAAATCAAGATCCGAAGTTAACGGAGCCGGCGCAACGCCCGCCTTCTCCAACTTTGCATTAAGGAACCGGTCGACTTCGTTGTACAGGGGGAGAGAGCCGTTCACCGGAGGAAGCGGCACTGCCGGTGTACCCGCGAGCCACTGCCGTACCGCTTGATGGCGCTGGTTCCAGGCTTCCACAACATCGGCGCTCATGGCGCGGCGACGCTGCATATCGTCCAGGTCATGGCGTTTCTGGGCCTGAGCCACATAGGCGTCCCACTCTTCGTCAAGAAGACGCGGGCTTCCGTCCGGACCGAGTAGATTCTCGAGCTGCCCAGGCATGCCGTAGCTGACGGCCAGTTCCCCAGGAGTCGGCATCAGTCCTTTTCCGCCAACAACCGCGACCAGGGTGAACCTATGAAGGCCAGCTGTGAGCTTCTGCCGCACGACCGAATCCTGATGCGGGTAAGGCGCAGCGCGCACAATTAACTTCTCCGTGGAGGGCGGGGGAGGCACGGGATCGTCGCCCGACGTGTTAGGCGGCTGCGGTTTGGTGCGGGCGACTTCCGCGTCGTCGATGGAGAAAACGGCGGCGCCCCGCGCCCGCAGCCGGAACTGATATTCGCCAGCCGGGAAAGAACGTTCGTAGATAGCGCGAAGGACGTAGGGCGTGGAACGATCAAGCGGCAGAGCGTTGGGAGAATACCTGGCCGGGATACGGACAAACGCGAACGCGGGCTCCTGATAACTCGCGGTGGGCTGCAGGCCCAAGGGTTTTAGCTCGGTGCCTTTGGGGACATTCTCGAACAGTTCCACCTGGATGGGAAAAGGAGCGGCGCTGAGAAGCGCGGCCGCGCCGAGCAAAACCGCCAGCGAGGCGTGTATGCGCGTGAGATAAGTCAAAAGTCCTCCTGATGTCCGGACACCGGGTTGCGGATAGTATATATCGAAACTGGGCGCACAAGTGCGACCACTGCAAACGCCGCAAATTCTCCTACCAGTTCAAGTGCGCGTTGAGCTGCATCAGTCGCGCGCCATTCGTGCTGGTCAACTGCCCGAAGCGAGGATTCGTAATATCAACGACCAGACCCGACGGTACCGTATGGTTGGCCGCATTGAACAGATCCGCGCGGAACTGAAGATGCAGATTTTCCGTCACTGCGAAATTCTTTCCTAAAGAGAAATCGAGATTCCACAAGCCCGGTCCCCGAATCGCTCCATTCCCAATATTCCCAGGGCGAATCGTCTCGGCCGAAACGGAACTGACAGGCACGCGCGCAAAAGCCGCCGGGTTCAGATACTTCAGGGTAGTTCTGTAATCCGGGAGGATGGTGGGTCCTCCGACATAATCCGGCCGGCTATCCGCAATACCCGACGCTTCGGTGACTGTTATCGCTCCACCGGATTGTGCCGTGAAAACTCCCGAGGCCTGCCAGCCCCCCAGTGCATATCGCAGGGTATTCCAATTGTTCAGCCGCGGAAGACTGTAGACCCATTCGGAAACAAAGTAATGGGTAACGTCTCCGGCGGAAGGACCCCGCTCACCTCGCATGTTATAAAAATCCTGAATGTGGCCGCCGCCATCCGAACCGTAGTAAGCGCCGCTATCTCCGCCCTGCGTGGAGAGCCCTTTGCCCCAGGTGTAGTGGACGCTACCACTGAGGTTGTAAGAATATCGCTTCCGCAGAGATGTCTGCCAGGAGCTATACGCGCTCTGCTGGGATGCATCTACGTAATAAGTGGCCGAGAGCAGCGGATTCGGACGAATCCCGGTAATGCGATCGGGTAGATTGACCATGCGATGCGTAATCAGCTTTACCCCGCGCACGCCGACGAAGGCGGTCTCAAGCATCAGCGACGACGTCAATTCCCTCTGGATACCGAGGGAGTATTGCATTGAATACGGATTCTGGATATTCGGATCGAAGACTGAAAATACGTTCGTAACACCGCTCGTGATGTTTCGGTTGGCGATAATCTGCCGGAAGTCGTCGTTGTATAAAGGCCACTTCACGCCCAGGCTGAGAACCTCCTGTTGTGACAAAGCGGAGCGGAACGGAACATTCGGCGCACTCTGAGCCGATTGCCGCATCGCGCCGGGTTGTTGAGCGCTGAACAGGATTCCGTATCCCCCGCGAATCACCGTCTTTGGGCTGAACCCGGGATTGTAGCTGAACCCGAAACGTGGTCCCAGGTTGACGCCGGCATCGGCGTTATAAGGGTTGTTGAGATCTCGAATCGGACCGACGTGAAAATCATGGTCGAGCAGGCCGTTCGGATTGTAGAAGCCGGTTCCCTGGCCACCCTTCGAATCTGGATGTATTACGAGGTTGGAGTAATAGTCGTACCGCAGCCCCAAATTGAGGACCAGGTTCTTTGTGATGCGGTAGTCGTCCTGGCCGAAGAAACCAAACTGATATAGATTCCCCGAGTAAAGCCCGTTTCCGAAGGAGATGCTGATGGTGCTAGGAGTGTTGTTCAACAGCTCCTGCAAGGTGTTGTACTGGAAGATCGGATTCTGAGGATTGGTGCGGTGGCAGCACTGATTCAGATAATCGCCGCCGAATTTCAGCGAATGCTTGCCCATTTGTTTCGATACCTTTTGATCGAGACTCCACGTGGGACCCTCCACGTCCCAAAGCTCGGTGGACGCCGTGCTCCATCCAAGCGATGTGCTAATCCCTGGAATGCGTTCGCCGAATGGAAATTGCTCAGTCGATTTCTCGGGATTGAGCAAGCTGAAGAATGGATCCGTGCGCTGCAGATCGTTCAAGCTGTACCCGACGCGCGATTCCGATGTCCACTTCGCCCCACCGGTAGTGAAGGTCGCCACGCCTCGCTCGGAAGTATTAAAGAACAGGCGGTCGTTTGCGCCCCCAATGAAAATGGCCGGTACAAGCTGATAGGGGCGGCCCCGGCTGTATGTTAACGAGAGCCGGCTGATATCGGTGACCATGATGTCGCCTTTCAGATCGACGTGATCGTCCGTGTGGCGGCCGGTCCGGGCGGCGAGATAAGTTCCGGTTGTGGCATTAGGCGCTATCGGCTGATTGGGAAGTGGTTCGATGTCGAGTGTCAGTTTGTAGGAAGGCACCGCCGCCAGAAGCGCATTGCGCGTTTGCAGCGATGGCACAGTTCCCTGAACCACTGCGAAGGCGGCTTCGCGGTAGCCCTCGTAATCGCCAAAAACAAAAATCTTGTTCTTGCGAATTGCTCCGCCGATCGACCCCCCGAACTCATTGAAAGTCAGCCCCGGTTTATTACTCAGCAACTGATTGCGCGCATTGAGTGAATTCGACTGGAAATTCTCGAACAGGCTGCCGTGCCACCGATTCGT
>JAOAPQ010000386.1 GCA_025462965.1 Bryobacterales bacterium | reverse complement strand
CCATGGCTTGTGCGGTCTCGCGGCTTACCGGGCCAAACTTCTCCAGGGTCTCTTCAGCGACCCCCAGCAGATCGATCTTCATCTTTTTTGTGTATGTGATGAAGCCGCCCAGGAAATACGCCGAACTACCCGGGACGGAAGTGAGCCGTTCGGACAAACCTCCTCCCGTAGCGCTTTCGGACACGGCCACGGTTGCGCGGTCGCGTTTCAGGGATTCTCCGACCGTCACTTCGAGAGGGTCGCCATTGCGGGAATAGATCCGATCGCCCAGCAGGAGATCGATCTGGCCGCCGACCTCGGCCAGCAGGCTGAGTGCTTCGGCATCGGTCGCGCAACGCGCGCGCAGGTGAACCTGAATATCGCCGGCATGCGCGAGCACGGTGGTTACCGGGTTCTCATATTTCTTGTAGACGGGCGAAATGGTGGCGTCCAGGTCGGATTCGGACATGCCCGCAACCCGCAGGATCAGTGTCTGGATGGCCTGCCTGGATACGCGGCGCTGCAGGCGGGGCAGGCACTGGCGCGTGAACATCGATTTCAGCTCGTGCGGCGGGCCCGGCAGCAGCATGATCCAGGATCCGGACTCCTCGATCCACTGGCCGGGCGCGGTGCCGCGGTCATTGGGGAGCATGTCTGCGCCTTCGATGAGGAAGGCCTGACGCTTGTTGATCTCGGCCATCTTGCGGTTCATCTGGCGGAAGCGCTGTTCGAGCTGCTCGGCCACTTCGGGGACGAAGACGAGCTTGCGGCCGAGAGCGTCGGCGACGGCGTCGCGGGTGACGTCGTCTTCGGTGGGGCCGAGCCCGCCGGAAAGAATGATTATTTGCGAGCGTCCGACGGCCCGGTGGATGGTGGAGGCCAGGCGAGCCCGGTCATCGCCAACGATGTGTTTGGCTACGACTTCAATACCGAGGTTGTTCAGTTCGCCGGTAAGGAAGAGGGAGTTGGTGTCGAGGCGGTCGGGGGTAAGGAGTTCCGAACCGATCGCGATAATTTCTGCGTCAGGCAAACTGGCGGCCTTTGACCCCGACGTCGACGCGGTAGAGCGCGTTCGTGGTTGCCACTACCATGGCCTGCGACGGCGTGAACGCGAGGCCCACGATTCCGGGTCCGCTGACAAAGAGCTCGGCGTTGCGCTCCTGATCGATGCGGACCACGCCCTTGCGGCCGGCTAGAGAACCGGCGACGTAGAGGCGGCCCTGATCGTCGAAATCCATGCCCTGGGGCCGGCCCAGGCCGCGATAAAACGTTTCGACGTCTCCGGCGTGGGAAATACGGTATACGGTGTCGAAGCTGGAGGTGGTCGGGCCGGTCACATATAGATACTGATCCGGTCCAAAAGCCAGGTGGTACGCCGAGATGGAAGGTTCCAGCGTCGCGAAGACGAAGATCTGACGGTTGGGGCTGATCTTGAAAATGGTGCCGCTGCGGTCTCCCACGTAGAGGTTGTCCTCTTCGTCGAAGGCCACGCCGGTGGCGACGCCCATGCCTTCGACATAGACGGACATGTTGCCGGTCGGGGTCACCTGGTAGACGATGCCGTCGAAGCGGCTGGAGATGTAGAGCATGCCTTCCCGGTCGAAGACCATGCTGGTGGCGTTCATCATGTCGTTGATGAACGGCTTCATGTTGTAGTTCAGGTCGACCTTATAGACGGCGACGGGGACCTTTTGACCGCGCGAGCCGCTGAAGGTACTGTAGACGTTTCCGAAGCGGTCGACCGCCGGGCTGGAGACGGGGTGCAAATTCTCCGCGATGCCAATCCCGATGTCGCAGGTCCATGCCTGGCTGGTATGCTGGCCGCTCTCGATAACCAGCTCGCCCGCGGACGCTCCCTCCGGAACACGCGCAATGACGAAGGAGTCGGATCCGATGATGATGGGTGCCGAGATGTCGCCGATGAGGACGCGCGGCCGGTCGGTCTTGGCGAAGTATTTGCCCGAAATCTGGAACTCGCCACCGATAATCGCCGCCTCCGGGGTGACTTGCGCAATCTGGGGGCGTACATCTTTACGAATAGCCATGGCTAATAAAAATTGAACCATCCAAAGAGGAATAAGACAAGCGAAGCGTAAATACCGGCCATAATGTCGTCCGCAACGATACCCAAACCGCCGGGGAGCGCTTCGAGGCGGCGCGCCGGGAACGGCTTCCAGACATCGAACAGGCGGAAGAGCGCGAAGCCGAGCAGGAGAGAACGCCAGTTCAGGTGCGTCGCGCCGGCGAGGGCGATCCACTGGCCGACGACCTCGTCTATGACGATGAGGCCGGGGTCCTTACGAGAAAGTTGGCGGGCAGTGACGTCGGCGGCCCAGATGGCGATGGGGGTGAGGAGCACGGCGGCGAGGAGGAGGTACAGCGGGGAAGTGTGGATGAATGGGATTGCCAGGAGGACAGCGGCCAGGGAACCGGCGGTACCTGGGGCGACCGGGGCGAGGCCGCAGCCGAACCACGTGGAGAGGACCTTGGGTAGGTTCATTGACGGCGCGGCAGTCGCGTGCAATCCGACAGGGCCGATTGCCAATCGGCCGCAGGTTGCCAACCTGCCCCACTATTCAAGGTCAAGATCGTTGATATCGATTGGGTCGCCGGGGATTGTATATCTTTCCATGGCCCAGTTGCCGAGATCCACTTCGCGGCAGCGGTCGCTGCAGAAGGGGAAGTGGCGATCCCCCAAAGCCACTTGCTTGCGGCAGATGGGGCATTGCGTGATGATCGGTTCGCTCATCGGATTTGTATCAGCTCGGCGGATCGCTCGAGCTGTGGAACCTCCACCCGTTCATCGGATGCAAGCAGAGTTCCAACCACGTCGTAATCGTGGGATTCGGTGATGCGTAGACGGCGGAGCTGGCCCGGCTGCGGATCCGCACCTTCTACGTCGTTGATAAACGTGATGCCGTCGATTTCCGGCGCCTGCGAGGGCATGCGCCCTTGCCACAGCAGGTCGGTTTCGGGCGAAAGGCCTTCCACCAGGATGGGTACTTCGCGGCCGACCAGCTCGCGGTTGCGCGCACGCGAAATTTTGCGCTGAATCGACATCAGCCGGCGTTTGCGGTTGTATATGGTCGCGGCGTCGACTTTGCCGTCGAGAGCGTGGCTGCCGCTGGTATCTTCGTCGGAATACGAGAAGACGCCGAGGCGGTCGAAGCGCGCAGCCCGCACAAAATTGCACAACGTCTCGAAATCGGCGTCCGTCTCGCCGGGATAGCCGACGATGAAGCTGGTGCGAATCGCCACGCCGGGGATGGTACGGCGGATGCGTTCCAGCAGAGCGAGGAAGATATCGCCGGACGCGCCGCGTTTCATGCGTTTGAGCACCGGAGCGCTGGCGTGCTGGAGCGGCATGTCGATGTATTTCACCAGCGCGTCGTGTTCTGCAATAGTGTCGAGGAGCCGCTGTGTGACCTTATTCGGGTAAGCGTAAAGAAAACGAACCCATTTTTCCTGCTGCGTCTCGATCTGAGCCAGGCGGCCGAGAAGTTGTGCGAGGCCGTCCTTCAGGCCGAGGTCTTCGCCGTAACAGGTTGTGTCCTGCCCGATCAGATTGATTTCGCGTACGCCCTGTGAAAAGAGGCGCGTGGCTTCCGTCACGACGGATTCGAAGCGGCGGCTGCGGAACGCCCCGCGATATTGCGGGATCGTGCAGAACGCGCAGGGATGGTCGCAGCCTTCGGCGATCTTGAGGTAAGCGAAGTGGCGCGGGGTGGAGAACACGCGCGGCGTGGCGTCGTTATATAGATAAGGGATGACCGGGCCGGCGGGCGCTTCGATGCCCTCGCAGGCGGCAACAATGGAATCGAGTTCATTGGTGCCGATGAGCGCGTCGACTTCGGGGAGCTCTTTCTGAATCTCGCCCCGGTAGCGCTCGACCATGCAGCCGGCGACGACCAGGCGTTGGGCCCGGCCGAACTTCTTGAACTCGGCCATTTCGAGAATGGTATCTATCGACTCCTGTTTGGCGGGATCGATAAAGGTGCACGTATTGACGACAATGACGTCGGCTTCGTCGGGGCGTGGGGTCAGTTCATGGCCGCGCTGGGCGAGCTGGCCCATCATGACCTCGCTGTCCACAAGGTTCTTGGGGCAGCCGAGACTTACAAATCCAACTTTCAAGATGTTATCCGGTGAGTGTTACGACTCTTCAGGATAACACGCGTCGAATTACGGCAGCAGGTTCGTCAACGCCTCTACGGCATTGCTGAAGAACGCTGCGCCGTGGTTCAGCAGATTGTCCCTGGTCATATAGTCCTGGAGGATATCCGGATAAATGCCGACATTCTCGATGTAATCGGTCGCGGGGAAACCGGGCGTCGGCACTTTCGTGGCGCGCGTCTCGAGGCCGAGGCTGACTCGGGTCCGCCCTTCGGAATAGACACCGACCGGGAAGCTGACCACATCGCTGCCGCCGCCGTCCGTCCGCATGCCGAAGAACGTTGCGCGGCCGGCATCCTGCAGGTCGGCGGAAAAGGATTCGGCCGCGGAGAGCGTGTATTCGTCGGTCAGGACAAGTATGGGCTTCGTGTAGGCGAGGAGATTCCCGCCCCGATCATGGGCGGGCGGAACCTGTTCAAAATCCGGATAGCAGAGCGGTACATTGCCGGTATCGCCGCGGTTTTCCGAATTCGCCTGCTTCACCTCTTGCAAGAAAACGCCGTAGAGCTGCGTCTGCCAGTCCGCCGCTCCCAGAATCCGCCTGGCGCTAGTGTACTGGGAGGACATGTTCG
>JAOAPQ010000342.1 GCA_025462965.1 Bryobacterales bacterium | reverse complement strand
TGAAAGTAGCCACTGAATCGTAGAGGATTCCGCCGCCGGCGCGGAAAGTCGTCCGGCCATTGCCATCGGGATTGTAGACGAAGCCCAGGCGCGGCGAAAAGTTTGCCAGCTTTTTCGCCGTGAATGCGTTGGAGATCCCCGGGTCTCCGTAAAAGAGAGATCCGGCGGGCGCGTTGACATATACCTGGCTCACCTTACCCGCGTCGAACGCGGCTCGCGAGAACGTGCTCCCCCGGTTGAAGTGGTCGTATTCCGGCAGCATCGGTTCCCAGCGCACGCCGAGATTGACCACCAGCTTGGAAGTCGCGTGAAATGTGTCCTGGGCATATAGCCCGAACACGGTCTGGCGCAAGTCATTTAGCTGCGGACCGCTCTGACTGAATGAATTCATCTTGCCGAGCAGGAAGTCCAGCAGTGGGTCGTTGCTGTATTGGCCGGAGAAATTAAATACGCCATCATCCTGGTAGTGGTTGTTCTGAGTGTCGCGGGTTCGAATCAAGTCCACACCGAGGGCGATCTGGTGCTTGCCGCGCACCAGATCCAAATCGTCCGCTTCTTGAAAGCTGGTAATGTTAAAGCTCCCCAGCGCGCACGTGCCGCAGCCCACTGCGAACCCGCCATTGTTGACGGCCACCTGCAAAAAGTCTTTGGTGCCCTGATACAGGTTGGCGACCCCCAGCGAAGCCGCACTCACTCCATTTGCATTTGGGCCGCGGTCGTCGCGCCTGCGTCCGACGGTGAAGTGGAAGGAGTTTATGGTGGAGGGGTTGATGGTGAAGGTATGTCCCAGAACAAAGGTCTGCGCACGTTCCTCGTTACCCGGCACGGACGTGACCAGGATGTCGTGAGGATCGAAGAACGCCGCCAGGTGATAACCGTCCAGGAAATAGCGACCGTACAAGGACTGGCGGGGGCTGATGATCCAATCGACCCGCGCCACGTACTGGGATTCGTTAGATTGGACCGGGATGCCGTAAGAAGCTTTGCCGCATGGATCCGCTGTGACGGGCAGGTATTTGGCCAGCGCAACCGCAGCCGGATCGAAGCGGCTCGGACTGATCTGCTGATTTGGCAGTGGCTGAGTGGTGGTCGGATCGAGAATGACGCGCGCCACGCCTTTGGACTGGCAGCCGGCGCCATCGAGCGCACTGAAATCGCCGCGCAGTGCTGCAGGAGTGGGAACAAACGCAGTGCTGGATGAGGGGTCCTGGCGAATATTCGATTGCTGAAAACCGCCAAAGAAGAACAGTTTGTCGCGGATGATTTTCCCTCCGAACGTGCCTCCAAACTGATTGCGCTTCAGGCTGTCCTGCCGAGGTGCAAAATAGTTGATTGCGTTGACGTTGCCGTTGCGGATGAACTCAAAGAGCGCGCCGTGCCATACGTTTGTTCCGGATTTGGTGACGGCATTAACCACGCCGCCCGGGTGCAAACCATTGCGGGCGGGCAGGGTGCTGGTCTCAACGCTAAACTCCTGCAGCGCATCCGGAAATGGGAATGGCATGTTGACGTTGGTGAAGCTGTCGTTGTTGTCTCCGCCATCGAGCAGGTAATTGGTGGAGTTTCCAGCGCTACCCGCGATTGAGATGGATTGTGAGCTGAAAAAGCTCTTGCTGCCGGTGTTGGTTCCGTCGCTATGGTTGATGGCTGCGCCTGAAATGGTAATCAGTTGCGTGGCATCGCGGCCGTTAAGGGGCAGTTCGACGATACGCTGCTGATCGATGACTTGGGAAATCGTATTTTGCTGTGTCTGCACCATGGAAGCGTTGGCTTGCACCTCAACTTTTTCCGAGACTGAGCCCACCTTCATGCTTACGTTGATCTGAACCTGGTCTCCGACTCTGAGCAGGATGCCGCTCTGCAGGTATGTTTGAAACCCGGAACTCGTCGCTTCGAGAGTGTAAGCTCCAATCGGCAGACTGGGGACTGTGTACATGCCATCCGCGTTGCTGAACACGTTGTAAACTGCCGCGGTCTCCACTCCCGTCATCCGGATCTGAACGCCGGCCATAAGTGCGCCCTGCTCGTCCGTGACGCGGCCGGTCACGGACGCTACGGATACCGCCTGGGCATGCAGAGCTGGCGCAATTCCCAGCATAGTAATCGTGACCAGCAAATTGGTGATCAGGACGTTTGTCAACTTCGTGGTAAACATAACGAACCTCCAGGTGAACCCACCTGGGCATAGATTCTATCTCTACCGTGGACGATCTCACATGGCGGCGACAAAGATCGGGAGGCCGTTGCGTCTGGTTCCGAACGGCTGTAAACTGTCGCTGACCGTTTTGCGACTTGTAACAGCAACGCACCGGGCGTTAGCTAGGCTAGTACACTGTTTGCAACTTGCCTTAAGCAGGCAGCCATGTGGGAGAGGTAATCAAATGAGAAGTAATGCATCCCTGAACTCGATGCTACTCGCAGGTGTCCTTCTGGCGTTCGCTTTCCGGTTGCAGGCGCAATCGGTCGGCGGCGCCCAGATCGGAGGGACCGTGACGGATCCGACCGGCGCTCTGGTTGCGGGGAGCCAGGTGAAAGCCATTCACACCGATACCGGCCAGGAACGCGTGACGGTCAGTTCCTCGACCGGGTCTTACGTCTTCCCCAATCTTGCGGTGGGGCGCTACTCGCTGGAAGTGACCAGCAATGGATTTCAGCGTTACATCGATTCCGGCATCACGCTAGCAGTGGGCAGCCAGGTAACCGTGAATGTCGTCTTGCGGGTGGGAGACACGAGTCAGTCAGTGCAAATCACGGCGGACGCGGCGATGGTGCAGACCCAGGACACTTCGGTATCGGAGGTCATCGACCAGCGGCGGATTATCGACCTTCCGTTAAACGGGCGGCAGGCGACCGATCTGATTCTTCTCGCGGGCGGAACCGCGACCGATACAGCGGCGTCATTCGGCGGATCGAACGCGCTGGTGACAACCAAGAGCTATCCGAACTCGGTTTCGGTTTCCGTAGCCGGCGCGCAGCCCACGGGAAACAACTACGTGATGGACGGCGGCGACAACAACGACACGTTCTCGAACGTGAACCTGCCGTTCCCTTTCCCGGACGCGCTGCAGGAGTTCAGCGTGCAGACGAACGGCCTTTCGGCACAGTTCGGCATCCATCCGGGGAGCGTGGTTAATGTCATTACTAAATCCGGCACGAACCAGTTCCACGGAGATCTCTTCGAGTTCGTGCGCAACGGAAATTTCAACGCCCGTAATTTCTTTGCGGCTTCCCAAGACACTCTGAGGCGCAATCAGTTTGGGGGTACTTTGGGAGCGCCTATCCGGAAAGATAAGATATTCGGCTTCTTCGGCTACCAGAATACGCTCGTGCGCACGGCTCCTCCGCAATCCATCAGTTTCGTTCCCACGGCGGCCGCTCTGAGCGGAGACTTCAGCACGTTGGAATCATCCGCGTGCCAATCGAGCCACACCAATCGCACTATTACCGATCCGAGCACCGGTCAGGCGTTTCCCAACAACCAGGTACCGGTAAGCCGATTCAGCCCGCAGGCGCTGGCGCTCGCCAAGTACCTTCCGGCGTCGAGCAACCCGTGCGGCCAGCTTACTTACGGGATACCGAATCCGAGCGATGAATCGCAGTACATCGGCCGGGCGGATTGGGTGCAGAACTCCTGAAATACCGTCTTCACGCGGTATTTCATTTTGAACTTCAACAATCCGCCCATATTTGACGGGACCAACGGGCTGACGACGAGTCTCGCCGGACAGGGTTTGCGATCACAATCGGCTGTCATCGGCGACAACTTCAGCATCAGCCCGAACGTCATAAATACCGCCCGGCTGACGTTTACCCGTTTGCGTGACAACCGGAATGCCGCGCCCAATCTATTTAGCCTGGCGAGCGCGGGAGTGAATATCTTCCAGTACGATCCGCATTTCATCAACCTCTCCGTAAGCGGCAGTTTTTCGTTCGGATGCGGCAACTGCGCCACCTCGCACTTTAACCGCAACACTTACCAGGTTTCGGATTCCATCGACATCGTCCACGGCAAGCATCAAATCCAACTTGGGGTTGACTACGCGCGTTTGCAGATGAACGAATTCAATCTGTTGAATGCGAACGGCACCATATCCTTCAACGGGCAGTTCACCACTAACCCGATGCTCGATTTTCTACTCGGCGTTCCGAGTTCGCTCTCTCAAAATCAGCCGGACGGCATGGCTTTTCGCCAGAACTCCATCGGCGTTTATGCGCAGGATAATTTCCAGTTGACGCGAACGCTGAACATTCATTACGGGGTCCGCTGGGAACCCTTCCTGCCGGAGGTGGATGCGTTTGGGCGGGGCAGTTATTTCTCGCAGAGCGCTTTCCTTGCGGGAGGCAAGACCAGCGTGTACACGAACGCACCTCCCGGGCTGTTTTTCCAGGGCGATTCCGGAATTCCGGCCGGATACATCAACAAAAAGTACGCTGAGTTCGCTCCCAGATTCGGCGTGGCGTGGGATCCTCATGGCGACGGCAAACAGAGCGTGCGCGCGTCGTACGGCATTTTCTTCGACCGGCCAAATACATTTTTCAACGCGAAGTTCGCCGACGAGGCGCCCTGGGGGAACAGCGTCACGTTAGCCAGTCCTGCGGGCGGGCTGGCAAACCCATACGCGGGGTTCCCGGGAGGCAATCCGTTTCCGACGCCGCTGCCTCCGGCCCAGAACTCCACCTTTCCGGCCGGCGCCGCGTATGTGAACTTCCCGCTCGATACACGCCCCACCTACGTTCAACAGTGGGGTATCAGTTATGAACGCCAGGTGGGAAAAGACTGGCTGCTTTCCGCGAACTATATCGGCA
>JAOAPQ010000320.1 GCA_025462965.1 Bryobacterales bacterium | reverse complement strand
TTCTTTCGATCCGGCGAAGAGTTGCCTCCGAGGGCTCGGCGCCGGGAACCGCCAGACCTTCGGCGAGCTCGCGGCAACGCGCACAATTTCTCAAGTGCTCTTCGACGCCGGGCGAGACGGCTCCTTCGATGAGAGCTTTGCCGATTTCGCTGCAATTCATACAGCACCTTCCGTCGCGTTCGTGCATATCAATGTACGCAACCTCTCGTAAGCGCGATGCGCTTTCTGCTTCACAGCGCCCACCGTCGATGACGTGGCGCGCGCGACTTCTTCCAGACTGAGTCCCCCCATTTTTAACATCGTGATCACCTCGCGCTGCGCCTCTGGCAATCCCGCCACCAGCGTTTCGAACGCTGGAAGTGTGTCCTTCCTCCCGCCGTCTCCGGCCCGCTCCGGCAGCACCTCCATGGTGGTCTCGTGCATCGCGATGCGCCGCGTTTTGCGATACCCGTCGACGCGCACGCGCCTGGCGATCGCATAGATCCAAGGCAACACGGGCTCGCCGGGGCGATACGTGTGCCGCACGCGATGGATGCGCAGCCAGGTGTCCTGTAGCAAATCGTCCGCCCGCTCCCGGCTTGCCACCTGACTCCGAAAGAACCGCAACAGAGCCGGGCTCAGAGCGGATACCAGGACAGCCGGAGCCTCCGGGTCAGCTTGCTGGTAGCGCGCCATCCAGTGATCCAGGTCCACGACAGCCCGTTGAGCCGCGGCATATTCTCGCAGGCCAGAATCCATCTACATCCCTGTTCGCGGCCGGCCTACTTAAAGTTACGGTTCCCCAAAACTTATTTTCAACCCGAACCGGAGTACCCATCCGAATGCGAGCGGCGAGCTCGCCAGCCATCCAGCCCGAAGCGATCGTGCCGGGCGCGGAATAGCAGCAAGACGAAGAAGATCAACGCGTAGATCATTTGTTGGCTCAAAATGTTGTAATCCCCACGTAAAGATGTGCCGAACACCAGTGCCGCGAGGAGCAACGCGCCCGCGGCCAGAGCCCATCTCGTCCAAAGGCCGAACACAAGCAGGATTCCAACCGCCGGCTCCCAGAATGGAATTGCGAATGCAAACCCTCGCACGCTCCAAGCTGGCAGGGGCGTCTGGGCGAACTCTGCTACAACGCCGTCCACGAAATGTTCCAGGTTGCGCCACCGCCCGAAGGAATGGAACAGGAAATTGAGTCCCATGGTGAGCCGCAGAAGGCCATAGCCGAGAGCAGCGTCAAAGTTCGAATTCTCGTTGGAATGGGTTGGCATCTGAAAAGCTCGAGCACGAAACGAGCCTTCTGCTGTTCATTTCGGAGATAGTGACGAAAAAGTCACGCGTCTGCGACGTTCGTGAATGAACCACTAACCCTGCGCCAATATTTCTCGAAATACGAATCGAGGGGGATTTTGTGTACCTGGCAATTTTGATACTCCGATGCGTGGCCGCGTTTGAGGGCGGATCGCAAGAGCCGGAAGGGGAAATCGACACGCGACGAAGCTCGATTGTGATTTACGTTGGCAAGTCCGGACTGTTTGCGGCGGCAGCTCACGAACATTGGGTCGACGCGCCGATCGCGACGGGCACGATTACGACTGCGGCTACTCCGGGTGTTCACTTTACCGTGGACGCGCACACACTTTCCGTCAGGCAGGAGAAGGGCGTAAGTGCTAAGGATCGGGCCGAGGTGCAGGCTAACATGCAGGATAGAGTCTTGCAGTCCGCGGGGTATCCGGAGATCGTCTTCCGGTCAACCCAAGTCCGGCGGAATCGAGAGAATAACTGGACCGTCTCGGGCGATCTGACGCTTCATGGCGTCACGAAACCGGTGACACTCGATGTCACCGGCGATCGCTGTGTTTATGCCGGAGTCGTGACGATCAAGCAGACGGACTTCGGCATCCGGCCGATCAAGACCGGCGGTGGCGTGGTGAGAGTGAAAAACGAACTCGATATCAGCTTTCGCATCTACACGCAGGACCACTGATTGGCGAACTCTAACAGCAGGCGAAGAGTCCTGCGCCCTCAACTGCAAGCGACTCCGGCGGCAGCCGCCGGAGTCGCCCAAAATTGCCGCCGATTCGTTTCCATAATGAACTTCCTATCGATACTTTAGTGCCACCGCAGGGCAAACGCGCCGGTCGCAATGACGTTGTGTTGCGCGCCCGAAATCGATGGGACGTTGTAATTGGGGGAACCCGTATAGAAATCGCGAGCCTCGCCGCGAAGGTAAAATGCGAGGACAACTATCTGTATCGGGCGCTGGATTCGACCGGGCAGACGATCGACTTTCCACTCACAGCGTAACGTGATGCCGCCGCAGACAAACGCTTCCTCCGCGGGGCGATCGAGGCGTCAGCCAACCCTATGCCACGGGTGATGAACGTGGACAAGAACCCGGCATATCCGGCCGCTGTGGAAGCGTTGAAAGCCGACGGCACCATCCCCCGCCGCGTCGCTCTACGCCAGTCCAAGTATCTCAACAACGTGATCGAACAGGACCGCCGGACGGTTAAATAAGGTGCGGCGATGGCTCCCGACCGCACTGGTGGCAACGGATCAGCGACCCGGCGCCGGGATCGACGCCCAGTCACCGAACAAGTCCTCAACTCATGGAACGGGCTTCGTCGATTCCTGCAAGATCCATTCGGCCAGATCCCAGGCCTGCACGCGGGATATCTCGAACTCGATGGCTCCGCTTCGATGAACGGACGTTGTACTCTTCGCACAGGAACGTTAGTCGAACGGAACGACTGCGGCGGCCAATAAAATTTATTCGGGCCTTGCGGTAACCAATCCCTGTTATATGGATTCAGTCAGGAGCGACCTTAGTTGTTGTATGGAGAGATACCAACAGGCCGATCCGGAAGCTCCTCGAATCCTGGTGGGAGCTCTGAGTCCGGCTTTGCTTCGGTACTTTCGGAGCAGGGCGAGAAACTTCGAGCAAGCCGACGACCTGCTGCAAGAGACGTGGCTGCGGATTCACCGGGTTCGGCACAGTTACCGGCCGGGGGAGCCTGTGCTGCCCTGGATTTATGCCATCGCCCGAAGAGTGAGCATCGACGGATATCGCCGCAGCAGCCGGATTGTGATGCACGAGCTGGCCTTTGGTTTTCTGCCGGAGGGGGTGCAGCGGGAAGAGCCGGCGGAGACGCGGCCTAGTTTTGCGGGGATCGTGGCGGCGCTGCCTGAATCGCAAAGAGAAGTGGTGACCATGCTGAAACTGGGAGGACTGAGCCTGGAAGAAGTGGCAAGGGCTACGTCCTCGACAGTCGGGTCGGTGAAGCAGAAAGCGCACCGCGCTTATGAGACGCTACGAAGATTGATTGGAGCACATCAGCAAAACGGGCGCGGGGAGGAAATCAATGGACTACCCTGAAGAGAAAGTAGCGGCGGAGCTTCTGTCTCGGATTGAGGAGAGAAGCTTGTCCGAGATTTAAGGCCGGTAAAGCCTCTTCGGCCACGCGGGCGCTTCGTGGCGGCTTTCGCCGCGGTGGTCTGGGCAGGTGCCTACGGCCTGGGAGCGAATGGGCTACGGGCGATGAGCACGGAGCAAGCCGCGGCAGTGCTGAGTGCAGCGGCGGTGAGCATGGCGGCCCTTTCGGACTCGCTGGCTCGCCAAATGGCTCCCGGTGACCGGCACTGGATACGGCCCCAGTTTGTTCCCGTTGCCGTGATTACCTTGATACTGGCGGTGCTGGCGGGCTGGTACGAATTCAAACCCCAACCGGAGTTTTGGGCGCGCGGCCTGGTTTGTGCGAGGGCCGGCGTTTCCTTTGCGTTGCTGGCGGCGCTGCCGCTCTGGCTATTGTTGCGTCGGGGCGTACTGCTTTCGGGGTGCACGGCCGGGGCGGTCGCAGGTCTGATGGCCGGCCTGGCGGGAACCATCGTGCTCGAGTTGCATTGCGCGATTCCAGACGCGGCGCACATTCTTGCGTGGCACGCGGGGATAGCCGTGTTCGGGGCTTTGATCGGAGCCGGCATAGGATTCGTGGCTGAGCGAGCGGCGCGGTAACCGTAACTCTTTTTGGTTTCCAGCGAATTTGTCATTGGGTAGGCTCAGTTGCCGAACCCAGACCTTATTCTCAGGAGACTTGCATTGCACCTCTATCATTCAGATTTTCGAGCCATTTCACGTGCCGCGCTGGCCTCGGCGGCGACGGTTGCGGTTGCTCTGACGCTGCCCCTGTTCGGACAGGACTCGCCGCGGCTACGGACGCCGCGCCGAACATCGCAGATCCCGATTGCGAAGGTGGCTCCGCTCGACATAGCCAACGCCAATACCGGAGATCCTAACGCGGCGCAGGGTCCGGGGCCCAATCCGATCGGACCGGGGCCGGGTTGCAATCTACTGCCGGCGCCGCCGTCGGTGGGCGCGGCGGTGAATCTATCGTACTTCGGCCCGTCACCTTCGACAGTGAATTCGAGCCTTGTGGGTCCGGTACAGTTGCTCAATTCAGGCCAGGTGGATGCCACGAAAGGCACGATCACACTGCCGCTGTATCAAGGCACGATGAAGAACGGACGGACGCCGGTGTGGTACATCCTTACAGACGTCGACGACGCCCAGGTGGCGCAAGAGCTGGGCTTGAACTTCTCCGCCAAAATGACGTTTATGGCGAGTGCGTCGCGGACGGCCAATCTGGACGCAAATGGAAATCTGGTGTTTGACGCCGGAACAGTGGATTTCTCGCCGGTGCGAAGCCTGACGCCAGGACCCGCAGGTAAAGAGTTTCCGCCGGTTGCGACGCAACCGGGAGCGGTAGGAGATGCGAACTACAGTCCTTTCGTTCAGGTGCTGAATGCGGGCAACGTTATCTATAACGCTCCGATTGTGGCATACGGCGTAGACGCCAACCAGATCAAT
>JAOAPQ010000305.1 GCA_025462965.1 Bryobacterales bacterium | reverse complement strand
GCACATATCAAGCAATGGAAGTCTCCGCACCGGGCGTTCTTCGTGCGGTGGAACGGCCGATCCCTGAGCCAGGAGCAGGACAGGTTCGAATTCGGGTGGAAGCATGCGGAATCTGCCACACCGATGCGGCCACCATAACGGGCATCTACTCCGGTCTGACTCTGCCGCGTGTTCCCGGGCACGAAGTAGTTGGCCGCATTGAAGCCCTGGGCGGCGGAGTATCGAGATGGAAGGTTGGTCAGCGGGTTGGTATCGGCTTCTTCGGCGGTGAAGACGGGGTGTGCGAACCGTGCAGACGCGGAGACATAGTGCAATGTCAGAATCCCGTCATACCGGGAGTAACCACGGATGGCGGATATGCGGAAGTGATGATTGCCGAGTCGCAAGGCATCGCTGCCATCCCTGACGAGCTTACTTCCGTGGACGCCGCCCCTCTCCTCCGCGCTGGTATTACAACCTACAACGCTCTTCGCAATGCCGGCCTGCGCGGCGGAGATCTGGTCGCTGTGCAGGGCGTTGGCGGCCTTGGGCATCTTGGCGTACAGTTGGCGCGGCACATGGGATTTCGTACCGTCGCAATCGGGAAGGGACGCGACAAGGAAAAGCTTGCGAAAGAGTTGGGCGCGCACGTCTACATCGATACTGCCGTCGAGGATGCCGTAGCGGTGCTGCAGCGTATGGGTGGGGCCAGGGCGATTCTCGCGACAGCCCCCAGTGGGGGCGCTATGGGGCCACTTGTGTCCGGTCTAACCGCTCGCGGCAAGCTCATCGTGGTGGGTGTACCGCGGGACCCGATCCAAGTAAATGCGTTCCCGCTTGTCTTTGGAGGGCGGTCGATCTACGGGAGTTTGGCCGGCACGGCAATCGATACCGAGGATGCCCTTGCGTTCAGCGTCCTGGAGAATATCCGCCCGATGATCGAGACAGCTCCTCTCGAACATGCTGCCGATGCGTACGCCCGCATGATGCAGGGCAAAGCACGGTTCCGCATGGTGCTCGTTACAAAGGACGGAGTCGCTCAAAGCCAGCGGCCGGCGGCATGACAGTAGAAATCACACGAGGTGAGTATGACATCAAAGCCCAGGAGGCGATCAAGCCGAAGTTTAGGAGACGTTCGTGAGTGAGCTTCTTGATCTGGTTTTACGAGCACACGGCGGCCTTGATCGCTGGGGCAAGTTCAACAAGGTAACCGCAACCATCGTAGCCGGCGGAGGCTTGCTGCCTATGAAGGGGCTTGAGGTCGATCCGAAGCCTCTCGAAGGGACGGTTACGATCCATGAGGAAAATACAGTCATCACTCCTTTCGGGCAGTCCGATTGGCAAATGATGTTTGCGCCTGAGCGAGTCGTAATCCAAACGGCATCCGGTATGGCCGTACAGGAACGCTTGAATCCCAGAGCGGCGTTTGCTGGCCACACGCTGAATACGCCCTGGGACCTTCTTCATCGCGCATACTTCAACGGTTATGCGCGATGGACCTATCTCACGACTCCATTCCTGATGGCAATGCCGGGCTTCGAGGTGGCCGAAATTGCGCCGTGGCAGGAGGGTGCGGAGCGCTGGCGCGTTTTGCGCGCTCGATTTCCGGACACAATCGCCAGCCACAGCAGGGAACAGGATTTTTACTTCGGCGGCGATTTCCTCCTTCGCCGGCATGATTACTGCCTGGAGATTGCCGGCGGAATCCCGGTAGCGCAATACGTATACGACATTGTCGAGGCCGGCGGGTTCCGCTTTCCCGCGACGCGGCGTGCATACGTCCGCGGGCCACATTTGAAAGCAATTCGTGACCTTCTCCTGATCTCACTCGATCTGAGTGATTTCCGGGTCATGAGCTAGCTCATTACAGGAGGATATGTGAATTTGATGAAACGTAGCCTTGGGTTACTGACACTTTCTGCGGGAATCCTACTCGAGAACGGAACGAATCCGCGAGGCACAGCTCATGCGCAGACGGATGATCACAGTTCCACGGCGGATGCCCGTGAGACAGCGCAAACGAAAATAGCCAGGGCGATGTCGGGCCGGCACGGCAGGCATCGCGAAGTCAGCAAGGATCATTGACACGGACGCGCACGGCGAGATGATGGTGCTGCGCGAAGGAAACAACGGGTTCACATGTATGCCGGGAAATCCACAGGCGGTTGCGGACCCGCCGATGTGCGCAGACGCGGCCGCGATGCAATGGTCCGCGGATTTCAAAGCGCACAAAGCGAAGCCCACTAACACGGAGCCAGGCATCATCTACATGCGGGCGGGCGCCACCCAGCGCAGTGATACCGATCCCCACGATATAACGAGCCGGCCCATTCCGATCGGTCCGCACTGGATGATTATGTGGCCGTTTGATCCGAAGACCACTGGACTGCCGGCCACACACAAGCCGTCCGGCGCCTGCATTATGTGGGCCGGGTCTCCCTACGCCCACCTGCATGTCATGGGGCGTCCTTGACCCAAGTATTCGGCAAATCCCGCCGGGGCCGCCGTTAATCGGGCCATGAACCATTGTCTTCAGATCTGACAGGGTGAGCAAAAATCGGAAGCTAAACCAGGACCCTTCTCGTTACTGCGATTACTGCGTTAAGAGGGCCAAATCGAAGAAACGCTGAAACCCGACGGTTTTCTATGTTCAGTATCTACCGCCATGAACGCATATGTTCTTTATTTACAATCCACGACTAGTTTCCCAAGCTGGAGGCGGGGGTTCGAACCCGTCTCCTGCTACATCTTTTCAGTAATTTGGGCGACTTCAGCAACTTCTTCCACTACATTTACTCCGTAGGCCCGGAGCTTAACGTTAGGCGCTTCGCGTCGCTAACGTCCACGCCCCCAACCTTCCACTTCCAGGTATACTGGGTTTGGTCGGTCACGCCCATTTCGCGGGCCACGTCCTTCACCGGCAGCCCAGCCTCTTCAGCGCGCCAATAATCTCCTCTTCGTCTTTCTTTCCAATTATGAGTGACTTAGTTTGTCGGGGGCACGCCACATTGTTCCTGGGGGAAATTTCGCCTCCGTTAACGGTTAGGTTCGCCGCCGGGGCCGCGTCGGCGGAACGCTCAACTACTATCACCGTATAGCGCTAAACACGGAGGTATTGCGGTTTCGGCTGCGAACACCGCTGGCTGAACTGAAGTCGGCCGGACGTTCGCGAATACTTACTGACATGAAAATGCCGAACTCACATAAGTTGTGGGCGGTGCTCCGGATGCCACTGTCTTCAGTTCGAGGAGCGTGCCGGCGCTGATCGCGAACGTCTGGGCGGAATTGCAACTCGTGTTCGCGCCACTGACGGTGCAAGTCAATAACGTATCCGTGGCTGTGCTTGCATCTCGGAGTGTGTAGGTGTAGGAGTTGCCTGCTCCGGGCGCGGTCCCGACCTGTATGAAGAGCTTTTCGGATGAACACGCGTTCGGCAAGATAATTTGAGATAATACCACCTCGCTCGCGAACCCTGCGCTCGCGACGGTGATGGCTCCCCCCGAAAGAGGCAGGTACTTGGTCTGACCGTTGGTTCCTATGGAATTAAAGTTATAAGTTCCAGTAAACACCATACTTGACGAGGCGGAAGTCGCTCCGGTGGGACCAGTCGGACCTTGCGGGCCGGTGGGACCCG
>JAOAPQ010000235.1 GCA_025462965.1 Bryobacterales bacterium | reverse complement strand
TGTTCGAGGAAGAACCGGTACCGAAGCACCACGGTTCGATTGAACGCGAGGCGCGGCTCAGAACAATACCACCCTATAAACTCATCAATCGCGTGGCTGTAGGATTCTTGCGAACTCGCCGCCGCGAACGAATTTACGACAGCATTTTTCGAAAGTTCGAGGTCAGGGAATCGAAGGATCGTCTTTGGCTTGTGCCGTTTCGTCGTCTTTTGCCGACGTGCCAGACTGGCGGCCTCCATCGCCGCGAGTTCAGTATGGCCCGACGAATCGGCGCGTCAGGTCCCGGAAGGCCGTTTCCGGCCAATTGCGAAATCGCTGGGGGCTGCGGGATCAATCTGAGCTTTGTACGAGTGGCCGACCAACCGACCACAATAACCGCATCCTCTGCAACGTGCTGCACAGCCTATAATTACGTTCGCATGGCCCTCACGCCTGGTTCGAAACTGGGTCCCTATGAAATTCAGTCGCCCCTAGGAGCTGGCGGCATGGGTGAGGTGTATCGGGCGCGGGATGCGCGGCTCAACCGCGAGGTCGCGATCAAGGTCCTGCCTGTGGCTTTCGCCCGCGATTCCGAGCGGCTCCGGCGTTTTCAGCAGGAGGCGCAGGCGGTCGCGGCACTGAATCATCCCAACATCCTCGCCATTTACGACTTCGGCGAGCACGAGGACTCACCCTACATCGTGACCGAGCTTCTGGAGGGCGAGACGTTGCGCGAGAGGATGCGTCCCGGCGTTCTGCCAGTGCGCAAAGCCACGGAATACGCGAAGCAGGTTGCGCGTGGTCTGGCGGCGGCGCATGAGAAGGGAATCGTCCACCGCGATCTGAAGCCGGAGAATATTCTTGTCACGCGCGAGGGCCGGGTGAAGATTCTGGACTTCGGATTGGCGAAGCTGACGCAGGCCAACGCCGCACCTGCAGATGGCCCCACGGTTACTCTGCAGGAACGCACCGATCCCGGCGTCATGATGGGCACCATCGGCTACATGTCCCCGGAGCAGGTGAAGGGACAGAACGCCGACCCCCGCTCCGACCTGTTCAGTTTTGGCGCGATTCTTTACGAAATGCTTTCGGGCAAGCGCGCGTTTCATGGCGATAACTCCGTGGAGACCCTGAACGCGATCCTGAAACAGGATCCGCCAGAGTTTACGAAAGCCGATGGCACCGTGCCTCCCGCGCTGGAGCGCATCGCGCGCCACTGCCTGGAGAAGAATCCGGAAGAGCGCTTCCAGTCGGCGCGTGACGTGGCTTTCTATCTGACAAATCTCTTGGAGATCTCAGGTAGCAGCACGGCGCTGCGGGCTTCGAAAACCCGGCCACCATGGCGAATTGGGCTGATCGCGGTCGCCAGCGTACTAGCAGGGTTGATCGCGGGCGCCCTGTTGTGGCGCCGCGAACCCAACCCAGCTCCCGTGTTCTCTCGGCTGACCTACCAGGTAGGAAATGTGGATTCCGCACGGTTCTCGCCGGACGGCCATACGGTCGTGTACAGCGCAGCCTGGAATGGCCTGCCCCTCCAGTTGTTCTCTACCCGGGCCGAATTTCCGCAACCCCAACCACTGGGCATCAAGGGCGCGAGAGTGAGGGCCGTGTCCGCTTCAAACCAGATCGCGGTAGTGTTACATCCCGGCACAGCGAACTCGACCCTGGCGCTCGCGTCGCTCTCCGGCGGCGCTTCCCGGGAGGTACTGCAAAATGTGCGGGATGCCACTTGGAGACCAGACGGGGAACTGGCGATCGTCCGCATGGCGAACGGCCGAGACCGCCTGGAGTATCCAGCCGGCAAAGTGCTCTACGAAACCGCCGGGTGGATCAGTGATCCTGGTTTTTCGAAGAAGGGTGACCAGATCGCGTTTCTCGAACACGCTACGTATCCCGACAGCCGCGGCTCTGTTGCCCTGGTGGATCTCAAAGGCCGGAAGCAAACCCTGACGCGGGAATGGTATGGTGTCGACGGGCTCGCTTGGTCGGCTGCGGACAATGAAATCTGGTTCTCGGGTAGTAAGGACGGCCACTCTTCTGACCTCTATGGGGTGACGCGATCGGGCCGGCAGCGCTTGGTGCTTGATGGTGGTCCGTCCTGGTTCGGCTTGCGGGACATCGCATCCGACGGAAGGGTTCTGCTGTATACGGGGGAGGGTCGATCACAGGCGGTAGGCCGTGCTGCCGGAGCGACTCGAGAGCAGGATCTTTCCTGGCGAGAACAAAGCTATGTCTCCGACATTTCCGCGGATGGCCAGTGGATCGCATTCACCGAGGCCGACGTGTTCGAGGGCGAAATCGCGGCAGGCCATCCTGAGTATTTAGTTGCGATACGCAAGCTCGATGGTTCGTCGCCGGTAAAGCTGGGAGAAGGGAATGCCGGGCGCTTCTCGCCGGACGGCAAATGGGTCAGTTCCTGGTGGAATACCCGGCCGCCCAAAGTGACCCTCCTGCCCACCGGCGCGGGAGACCCGAGATCGATTTCTTTGCCTGAAATCGACCGCATCGCTGGGGCGGGGCCCGGCTTCTTTCCAGACGCACAGCATCTCTGGCTTAACGCGGCCGAGCCGGGTCACTCTGCTCGCGCGTACGTGCTGGACGTGAGGGGTGGAAAGCCGCACCCGGTCACTCCCGAAGGTGTACTGGCGCAGGAAGTCTCTCCAGACGGGAAATCTCTGATCGGCACCGACCTCGAAGACGGGCTTGTATTGTTACCAACGGACGGCGGTTCCGCGCGCACTATCCCTGGGCTCGAACCCGGCCTGCATTTTGTGCAGTGGGGCCCGGGAGGAGAGTCAATTTACGTGCAGGATGAGCACAAACTGCCGAATCCGATCGTTCGGGTTGATCTCCGGACAGGGCAAAAACGAACGGTGCGGCAGTTGGCGCCCGCCGACGCGTCTGAAGTGGTTCCGGTGAATGGGTTTCTGGTGCAGGGGGTCAACATATCCCCTGACGGAGAGTCTTATGCCTATTGGTATTTCCGGGCTTCTTCGAGGCTCTTCGTAGTGAAAGGGCTGAAATAGCAAACCGCCGACCATCCGTGTGGCGCCTGTGATTGGTTTACGCGCCAGTCGGACCCGGGCGACAGGCGATGGTTGCAATCTGAACCTGTGGCGTTGGAGGCCACAGGAGATGAAAACAAAGCCAACCCGCAAAGATAAGCGTCGCGTCCCCAAATCAGTCCTGCGACTGCCCGATCTCGAGGTCGCCAAATCCGCCGTTCTCAACAGTCTTTCCTGCCCGGACGCTCAGCGCGGCTATCGTCATGCCATAGATGAATTCGTGGACTGGTATTGCTCGGAGCCGCGATTGTCGTTCAGCAAGACGGTCGTCGTCCGTTACCGGATGTATCTGGAATCACGCCATCTCGCCCCAGGGACGATCAACCTCCGGCTCGGGGCCGTCCGCCGGCTGGCATACG
>JAOAPQ010000232.1 GCA_025462965.1 Bryobacterales bacterium | reverse complement strand
CGCCGAGCGACATCCCGTCCCATGGCGCCACACCGTAGAGGAGCGATCGAATCGCGGGAGCCGCTGCCCACGTCGCCGCCAGACCCGCAACTATACCGACCGCGACCATGGCCAGCGCCTGTCCTCCGATCATCCAGGCGATGTCCCCCGACCCGGCTCCCACGGCCATGCGGATGCCGATCTCGCGGTGACGCTGCGCCACGCCGTACGACAGCAACCCGTAAATCCCCAAGGCCGCAAGGATGGCCGCGAGCAGGCCGAAGAGCGAAGCCAGCGCCGCAGTCAGCCTCTCAGAGGCGGTACTGGCATCCACTTCCTCGGCCAGCGTGTGAATCTCGATGAACGGCAGGGCCGGGTCGAGCGCCGCCATGGCGCGCCGCACCGGCTGTATCGTCGTCTCCGGCCGTGCGCGGGTGCGCACGCACAAGGTAATGAAGAGGTCGCCGGAGCTGAACGTATATAAGGTCGGGGTCATCGGTTCGCGCAGGGAGCGGTACTTCGCGTCGTTCACCACGCCGATGATTTCGTAAGACGTCTGCGGTCCATTTCCGACGCGTCTTCCGAGTGCGTTTATGCCCGGGAAGAACTGATGGGCGAACGTCTCGTTTACGATCACGCGGGCCGGTTTGGTGTCGCGGTCGAAATCCTGAAAGCCGCGGCCGGCCAGGATGTGCATTCCCATGGTGTCGAAGTACCCGGCGGAAACCGTATTCAGGCTGGTGTTCAGAAAATCGGCTTGGGTGATCTTCCGGCCTTCCGGAGCAAGCGTCATCTTAACGCCGCTGCCGCGCATCACCGGGCGCGAGGCGGTGGCGGCGGACGCTACGCCGGGCAGGACGCGAACGCGGTCGAGCAGAGCGCGGCGTAGTTTCTCGCACTGTTCGTGGGTGTAGCCGGATATGCCTGGATAGGCGGTGAAAGTGACCACGCGATCGCTGTCGAAGCCGGGGTCCAAGCCGTGCAAATGCCGGAAGGTGCGGACCAGCAGCCCGGCGCCGGTGAGCAGCAGCGTGCAGAGAGCCACCTGAAAAACCACCAGAGCCGCGCGGCCGCCTCCCACCCGGCTGGAGCGGGCGCCGCGCAGCACGCTATCGAGATTCACGCGCGAGGCGGCCATGGCCGGGGCGAGGCCGAACAACAACGCCGTCGCGACAGAGACAGAGATGGCAAATAGCAGAACGCGCATGTCCGGCGCGGCGTCAAGCGAAAGAGCGAGTTGCGTGGTTGAGCGATCGCGGATGGGCGGGAGCGCCCGCACCAGCAAGGGCATGGATACCGCGGCCAGCAGCCATCCCCCGGCTGCGCCCAAACCGGCCAGCAGCGCGCTTTCGGTCAACATCTGGCGCACCAACCGCGCGCGCGTAGCGCCCAGCGCCAGACGCACAGCGATCTCTTCCCGCCGCGCGGCGCCGCGCGCCAGCAGCAGCCCCGCCACATTGGAGCACATCAGCAGCAGCAACAGCCCCGCTGACGCCGCGAGCAACTGTAGCGCCAGCCCAAAGCGATCGCGCAACAGCGACGAGCCCCGCTCAAGACTCTCCACTTCCAGGCCCCGCGAGAGCTCACTCTGAATTTGATCCGGAGTCACGTTCGGCATGCGCTGCATGGCCTCCTGAGTGGCGGCATGCCAGATGGTGAAACACTCCGCGCGAGCCTGCGCCAGCGAGGCTCCCGGCCGCAGCCGCGCCGCAATTTCCAGATCGAGGACGTCCGCGCGAAACGAGCCTTCGGACTGAAGCGGGGGAAACGCACGGATGGGAATGCGCAGGTCCGGGGCCGTATCGGTGGTTATTCCATTGAAGGCTCGCGGCATCACCCCGACCACCACGAACTTGCGGCCGCGTAGCGTCACGGTGCGGCCCACCACATGCGCGTCGCCGGCGAAACGGCGCTTCCAGAAACCGTAGCTGAGCACGGCGGGCGGCGTGCCGACGTCTTCCTTGGAATCATCCGCGGTGAGGGTGCGGCCGTAAAGCGCCGCGACGCCCAGCACGTCGAAAAATTCCGGCGTGACCACGTGTACGCGCACCTGCTCGGCGGGCTTCGGATCGTCCATGGCCACGGGCCACTCGGCATCGCCGAAAACTGCCGAAAGCGTGTGGGCGTGCTTCAAAGCCTCATATACCTCGTGTTGGAAGCTGCTCACGGTTCCGACGCGGGGAATCGTCTGAACCAGCCGGATCAGTTGCTCCGGCTGGCGTACCGGAAGCGGCCGCAGAAGCAGTGCGTTCACTGCGCTGAAGAAGGCCGTGTTGGCGCCAATCCCCAAAGCCAGCAGACCGGCCACCGCCAGGGTGAAACCCGGACTCCTGGACAGCATGCGTACGGCGTAGCGCAGGTCACCCATTGGTTGATCTTAGCGTGTGACGATCGATGTTTCGCTCTGCGCCGAGCGGGTGGTCGAGAAGTGTACAAAGGTGGGGTGTACAATTTAGTAAAGCATTCGATTCGCCTGTGGATTGGCTCGGTAAATGTGAAGCTGCGCGAGTCCGAATGCTGCCTCGTCGGCCAGTAAATCGGGAGGTGACATGAAAAGCACGCGAAAACCCGTTCGTATATTCGGTGAAAATGTAGACGATTGCATGCACATTTGTACATTCTTTCGGACGGCGGATGAAAGGTACCGTGTGCTGATGCCCTTCATCCGCGAAGGAATGGAACAGGGGGATAGGGCCTTTCACATTGTCAATCCCTCCCTTCGCAACGACCACGCCCAGCGCATCG
>JAOAPQ010000227.1 GCA_025462965.1 Bryobacterales bacterium | reverse complement strand
TGGATTGGAGCGTCGGTCTCGACCAGTTGCACGGGCCCCTCTTCCCTCAGTACAAATCGAACCCGAAGAATTTCGTGTCGCCGAACGAGTTCATTCAGGCTCCGCTCCATCACGGCCGCATCCACCGTGACGCGAATTCGAAAAATCCGGGCAGTATTATAGATTCCGGAGCCGGGGTTCTGTTGTTCCAGGAGCCAGAACACCTCCTGTGCGAACGACAGGGGGAACTCTCGCCGGCCCGGAACTCGCGCCATGGGCGTGGCCGCCGGAGCAGTCGTCCCTTCCGCCTTCAACTCGTCGACCACGGCGGCCAGGTGCGTCACGGTCGGGTCTTCGAAGAAGGCCATCAGCGGCAGGTCGGCATGCAAAACTTCGCTGACGCGCAGGATCACCTCCATTGCCTTCATCGAATCGCCGCCGATGTCGAAGAAATTCGCGTCTGTTTCGACGCTGGGAACCCGAAGCACCTCGGCCCAGATTTTCGCGAGAGCTTCCTCCGAGGCCCTCCGCCCGCCGGACAATGACATCGGGCTCACCGGTTCAGTATTGTCTGTTGCTCTTACCATTCTCTTTACCTGTCAGCGTGTCGCCGCCGGTATGCCCTCGTGTTCGGCATCCGCCAGGCGCTGGTAGTCGAGCTTGCCATTGGCGGTGCGTGGCAGCTTGTCGACAGCAACCACCTTCACCGCCATTCGCGGCAGCTCGAATATCTCACACACCATCCCACTGATTGTCTCCGGATTCGCGCAATTCTCCACGGCGGCCATCAGCAGATCGTCCCGGCCGTAGCACGCCACTGCCGATTCGAAGCGGCGGGAGAGAATACTCTCGACGTCATCCAGATTGAAGCGCTTGCCGAACAGCTTGAGGAATCGCTTCAGCCGCCCTGTAATGTAGAAGTAGCCATCCGCGTCCTGGCGAGCCAGATCCCCGGTCCGCAGCACGCCGTGCAATTCGTCGCCCTTGGCCAGGTCTTCGCGGCTCTCCGCGTATCCCAGCATCACGTTGGGACCGGAATAAACCAACTCCCCGGTGTGCTCGTCCGCAGCGAGCGAGCCATTGGGCACGGCAATTCCAATCGATCCGGCCTTCCGGCCAAGCTGCTCAAACGGCACATAAGAGATGCGGGCGGTCGCCTCGGTCTGGCCATACATCACAAAAAACTTCCATCCGCGCTCGAGCGCCAGCCGGTACATCTGGTGAACATAGCGCTCCTCGAGCTTTCCGCCTGCCTGCGTCAACGCGGTGAGCGAGGAACCCTGCTTATTTAGCAGCCCGGTTTGCAGCAGCATCTGGTACGTGTAGGGGACCCCGGCGAACGATGTGCAGCGGAACCTGTCGACTGCACCCCAGAATTCCCGCCGCAAAACGCCGTCTTCGCTGAAAACGATCGTCGCGCCCGCGTGTAAATGGCTGTTGATGACAGAGAGCCCGTAGGAATAGGGCATCGGCAGCGACGTGATCGGCCGCTCGCTGGGCGTCAATTGCAGATACTGCGCGATCGAATCCGCATTCGCCGCCAGGTTTCCCAATGTGAGCCGGACCAGCTTCGGACTTCCCGTCGATCCCGAGGTGCTGAGGAGCAGCGCCAGATCGGGATGAATCAGAATCTCTTGCGGATTTTCCCTTTCAAACAGCCCGGGCTCTCCCGACGCGCTGTTCCGGTAACCAACAAAATCAGCCTCCGGTTGGGCGGCAAAGATCCAGTCCGGCCGGTACGCTACCAGGAAATCGTGCAGCAGCGCGGGATTCAGCGTGGCATCCAAGAGGGCTAGGGCACTGCCGGCGTTTAATGCCGCCAGATACGCGCTCAGGCATTCATAACGATTCCGTGCAATCAGCAGACCGAGCGATTTCCGACCCAGGCTTGGCAATGCTTCCTGGATTCGGGTTACGTCCGATCGCAACTCCGCGTAACTCCATTCTTTGCCGCTGCGGGCATCGATAATGGCCGGCGCCTGGTCGGATTGCTTGAGTTTCCAAAATTCCATGCTCGTGACGCGGGTGCATGAATCAAACTTTTGGAGCTGCCTTGGCGACAGCGCCTTCACCCGCAACTCCGTCCGGTACTGAGCTGATGATGGGCAGAGTCACGCGCCTTTGGTCGATGGAGGGTCCCTGAAACATGCCAAGTCGTGCCGAATAAAGGTCTTTGGGTAAACCCTTTAGGTCGAGAGTAACCTCTCGAATAACATGATTGTTTTCCTGGAACTGCAACGTAATACCGGGAGGTAAACCTAAAATGCCGAACGTATCGTCGGAGATGCGCTCCAGCCGGAATGCTGGCTCGTTGTTAAACAGCACCATCAGCTTCCCTTCAATCAATCGCACGGAGGCGGCAGCTCCCTTGGCGAGCGTGGAAAGAGGCTTTCCGATCACGAACATCGGCATGAACTCGCCGGGAATCCGGAAGTCGCAAATGAACCGGCGGAGCTCCGCTTCGGAAGCCGGCATGGGTTCACGAGTCATCGAAATCCCGTCGGCTTTTCGACGTGCGATGAATTCCTCGGGGAACAGACTCAGAACGAAGTCGTTGATCTGAATATCCATCACCATGTGGACGCGAACCATCTGGCTACTGTTCTTAACCGAGTGCACTCTGGAAAAGTCGCCGTACCAAAGCTCGCCCGGGTTCCAGTTCATCCGCTGGCCATCAATAACGAAGGCCACATCCGGATTGGTGAGGATCGGAATATGCAGGCGTACAAGACCGAACTGGAAGTTGGTGTGGAAGTCGAAATGATCTTTGATGTGTCCGTCCGGTGGAAGAAACAGCAGCCGCACCACCTCTTTCGGGCATTCCAGCTCGTCGAGTATTTTCTTGAAGTAGGGCGTCTGAAGCAGGCGCTCCGTTTCCTGGTAGCGGTCCATGCCTGGAGAGCTGGGAAAAACCGATTCTTTGCCTCCCATGGAGCGCAGCGCGATCCCGGTCCATTCGCCCTTGTGATAAGGGCCCGGTTGAGGCGCCGTGGGGACGTCACGCAACACTTGAAGATCGCGCACAAGCAGATCGACGTCGTAGGTTCTGGGCAGCCGAACGGCTGCATCTGTGTTGGCGGCGGTCATTCCTGACTCCAGTTCGGAAAGGCCCGAATGCCCCGAGGCATCCTATGAGCCAGGGTCGAGAATACCATGAGGCTATAATAAGGTCAATTTCCCCGATTTATTACGGGG
>JAOAPQ010000214.1 GCA_025462965.1 Bryobacterales bacterium | reverse complement strand
GAACCCTCGTGCAGGAGCGCCTGGTGGCTAGTCTGGCGGGCGGCTTCGGAGTGCTCGG
This sequence comes from Bryobacterales bacterium, assembly GCA_025462965.1. GTDB lineage: Bacteria > Acidobacteriota > Terriglobia > Bryobacterales > Bryobacteraceae > JALYXI01. Next base: position 9,166 of record JAOAPQ010000214.1, on the reverse strand, counting down.
GCTCCTGCTGGCGTGTGTCGGCCTGTATGGCTTACTGGCCTACGGCGTGGCCCGGCGGACCAAAGAGATCGGGATTCGAATGGCGTTGGGGGCTCAGCAAAGCGGGGTGCTGTGGATGGTGTGCGGGGGTGCCCTTCGGCTGGTGGGATTGGGTATTGCGCTGGGATTGCCGGCGGCATGGGCGGTATCGCGTTGGGTGAAGTCGATGCTCTTCGGCTTGACGGCAACCGACCCGGGAACAATGGCAACCGCCGTTCTGCTACTCGGCGCCGCCGGGTTGGTGGCTGCATACTTTCCGGCTCGGCTTGCAGCGCGGGTAGATCCGATGACGGCGCTGCGCCACGAGTGAATCTCCACCAGTATGCAGGTTGACAGAATTGACCGGCTTGACCCATACTTCCTATAGCTGTCTATAGGAAAATGGGTTTATGGGCAAAGGAAAGAGCGATATTCTTCAGGGCACGCTGGCTCTGCTCGTCCTGAAAACTCTCCAGCAAGGGCCTATGCACGGCTGGGGCATTACCTTGCGCATTCACGAGATCTCAAATGAAGTGTTGCGCGTGGAAGAGGGATCGCTCTACCCTGCGCTCCACCGCATGGAGCAGGACGGGTGGATTGCGGCCGAGTGGGGCGTCTCCGAGAACAACCGCCGCGCGCGCTATTACCGGCTGACTCCGGCCGGACGAAAGCAACTAGCCAAAGAAGAAGCGAACTGGCACAGACTCACGCATGCCGTGGGGCTGGTGCTCAGTGTTGCTGGAAATCAAAGCTAACGAAGGAGACCTGCCGTGAGTTGGATCAGTCGAATTTGGGCGTTCCGGCACAGAGACCAGCTCGCGTCGGAAATTGACGAGGAACTGCAGTATCATCTCTCCCGGATGGAGGAACTGAAGGCCCGGGAAGGTATGCCCCGGGAAGACGCCCGCATGGCGGCGCGGCGACATTTCGGTAATGCCACGCTCCTCAAGGAGACGATTCGAGAGATTGACGTGTTCACATTTTGCGAAACCGTGGCCCGGGATATCCGCTTCGCCGCGCGCATGCTGGCAAAGCACGCGGGATTCACGGCGATGGCAGTGCTGGCGCTAGCGGTGGGTATCGGTGTCAACACGGCGGTCTTCACGGCTTACAAAGCTGTCTTGCTGCAACCACTGGATGGTAAGAATCCGGGTCAACTGGTGAACGTTTTTCGAACGACCTCGGAGGACCGATATCAGCAGACGTTCAGTTACCCGGATTATGAGGCCTATCGCGACCAGAACCACGTGTTTTCCGGTGTAATAGCCACGACGGGCAATGAAGTTGCGTTAACCGGTGTCGAGAGTTTTGTCGGCTCGGAAAGCTCCCTGGGAGGCGGAGCGGCCGGCGCATTCGGCTTTCGCTTTCCGACCGTGCTGCACGGCGGCGCCGAATTCGTGATGGCGATAATCGTCTCAGAAAACTATTTCCAGGTGCTCGGAACGAACGCGATACGAGGACGCGTTTTTCTGCCGCAGGATGCCCACGACCTGGATGCCTATCCGGCAGTCATGATCAGCGAGAACTACTGGCAGCGGCGATTCCATGGCGACGCGTCGATTCTCGGTCGAACTGTCAAGCTGAATGGGGCCGCGTTCACGATCATCGGCATCACTCCTCACGATTTCATGGGAACCAACATCAACGTTCCCGAGTTCTGGATTCCGATGCGCCTACGACCACTCATCAGCGGCGGCGCCGGCACCTTACACGACCGGGAAAACAATTGCTGCGCGCTCTTTGCGCGGCTGGCGCCGGGGATTTCGTTACCGGAAGCGCAGGCCGAGATGAGCCTGCTGGCGGATCATCTGCGGACTTTGCACGCGCCGCACTCAGAAGGCCGCAAGCCGCTTACGATCAGCATTACGCCGGGATCGCACTTGAGGCCGGTCAATCTTTCGCATGATCCCGGAGTGGTCTTTGCCATTTTCCTGATTATGGGCGCGGTTGGCCTGGTGCTGCTGATCGCGTGCGCCAATGTGGCGAGCCTGCAACTGGCCCGTTCGGCCGCGCGACAGCGGGAGATGGGAGTTCGGCTATCTCTTGGCGCAAGCCGATTACGTATTGTCCGGCAGTTGCTTACCGAGAGCGCACTGCTGGGTCTGCTGGCGGGTGCGGTATCGATGCTGATGACGTGGTGGACGCTACGCCTGTTGATGGTCCAAATAGCGGCCAGTCTTCCTTTGGAATGGGGCTCATTGGCCGTACACGTCGAGCCGGATCTTCACGTGTTTGCTTATGTGTTTGGGATTTCTCTTCTGGCGGGCATTCTGTTCGGACTGGCGCCGGCGCTGGAATCGTCGAGACCTAATCTCTCATCGGCGCTGAAAGAGGAGGGCGGGAGATTCGGGTTACCGCTTGGAAATGCGCGCTTGCGCGACCTGATGGTCGGAACGCAGGTGGCGGCATGCCTGTTTCTAATCATTGGGGCCAGCCTTCTGATTCGCGGGTCCATGCGGTCATTGACCGTCAGTCCGGGTTACGAGACCAAACGCGTGGTGGGGCTGGACCTAAACTTTCCGGCTGGGTTCGGATACACACATGCCAAGACGCTTGCGGAAGCGAGGCAGTTTCGCGACCGTATCCAATCTCTGCCTGGCGTAACTTCCGTAGCGATCGGAAGGCCTCCGAACGGGGGCGGGTTGAGGACCGCCGCCGTGGGTCTGAACGGCAGCAAGCCCTCCACGGACAAGACGGCGCGCACCCTTTACTACAACTACGTGACACCGGGTTATCTGGAGACACTCGGCATACCGCTGGTGCTGGGGCGCGGTTTCGCGGCGGATGGGAGCGCGGCCGAAGCAACCGCGATCCTGAGCGAATCGGCGGCTGAGGAGCTTTGGCCCGGGAAGGATCCAATCGGCCGGACTGTGGTGCTCGATGGGACCAATCAGTTTCATCAACGCGCGGAGCTGTTTCCGAAAGGCCTTTCCTACCAGGTGATCGCAGTTGCGGGGAATACTCGCGCCAGTGTGCCAGGTGGCGACGATTCAAGGAAAGTTTATCTGCCCTTGCGTGCGGATCATTTGGATGAGTATCCTCTGCTGGTTCGGGCCGAGGGCGATCCGAAGCAATTGATCAACGCGCTGAGCAAGCAGGTGCAGCAAGTGGATGCAAACGTGGTGGTGTATTGCGAAACGCTCGAAGACCTGCTCACCTCGACGCCGACCTTTGTCGTTTCGCGGCTGGCGGCGATCTTTGCATCGATCATCGGCGGGCTGGGACTGGTGTTGGCATGCGTGGGCATTTACGGAACGGTAAGTTACGCGGTGGTGCGACGGACGCGCGAAGTGGGGATTCGTATGGCGCTAGGGGCTTCCAAGGGCGACGTATTACGCCTGGTTCTGCGCGAAAGCAGCGGCCCGGTTGGGGTGGGTCTGGTTGTCGGGATACTTGCCGCCGTGGCGGCGGGCCGCGTGTTGCGGGCACTCCTTTTCGGAATGAGTCCCTTGGACCCTGTGTCATTCGCGGGAGTCGGGGCGTTGTTCCTGCTGATCGCGATGCTGGCGGCTTACTTACCAGCGCGGCGGGCGACGCACGTGGATCCGATGGTTGCGTTGCGTTACGAGTAAGATGCGCTTTGGCGGCCATATCGACGAACTGGATCGGAACTAGATCACGACGAGGGAACTTCTGGCCGCGTCGCAAGGACCAGCGCCGGCCGGCCCGGCCCTGCGGCGTCATCTCGCGGTAGCCGGATTGCAAAGTGTACGGCCAATAGCTGTGCTATGCCGTTCGCACGCGTTGTGAAATCAAGACAGGAGAAACGGAGATGAGCTTGCGGTGACGATATTTCGACACGAGTCTCCGACAGGGTAAGTTCCGGCAACGAGAACTCAACGAACGCAAGGAGGAATAAGGCAATATGAATTTCGCCTTCCGCAAGACGGCTCTCGCTCTACTGCTCGCAAGCGTTTCAGCGTCGGTAGCTTTTGCGCATGCCATTCTCGTGAAGTCGACGCCGGCCGCAAACGAAGCCGTTATCGGTCCTGACGTGGTTGTGGCGCTCACCTTTAATTCAAAAGTGGATCCTACGAGATCGACTGTCACACTCGAGGGCCCTAACCACTTGTCCTCGAGAATGCAGGTCCAGAGCCATGCCCCTTCTCCGGCCGAGATTACTACGAAAATCTCGAACCTCACCGCCGGCTCTTACAAACTGCGCTGGCAGGTTCTGGCAGTCGATGGGCACATTACACGGGGTGAAATTCCGTTCCAGGTGAAGTAGAATCGCGTGGCGCAGTTTCTGGATCTCTTTGGATATCTGTCGGTTCTATTGCGTGCCGCTGCACTCTCGCTGGGGGCAATCGCGTTGGGAGGCGTCGTTTTTACTTTTGTTGTGCGGCCAGGTCCTGCGCTCCCTGCCTCCGGAAGACGATTGCTTTTCCTTTCGGCCTTCGCCCTCGCGGCGACGCAGGTCTTCTACGTTCTCATGAATTCCATCATCCTATCCGCAACCACGGGTCTGCGATGGAACGAACTAATCGGCGCGTCCTATTTTATTTGGGGCTGCGCAAGCGCCTCCGCCGCCCTTGCGCTCGGCATACTTTCCACAATCCCTGCTTCCGGCGTGCAGGTCGGGCAGCTCGCCTGCTCACTCGTCATTCTTGCGGCAACCATTGCTACCAGTCACGCCGCGGCTCGTCTGGAGCATCAGCCCATTCTGATCGCTGCCACAGCAGTCCATCAATTCGCTGCGGCCGCATGGATCGGCGGCTTGCCTTACCTGCTGCTCACGCTTCGTAAATACACTACTCCGCCGGAGGCCGCTGCTATCTGTAAGCGATTCTCCGGGCTCGCGCTTACGAGCGTTATCTTGCTTTTCGGAGCCGGGCTGGCGCTTTCAACGTACTACATCGGTGCTCCGGCGGCGCTTTATGGCACCACCTACGGCATTATGGTCGCGGCCAAAACGCTGCTATTCGGGATGATTCTGACACTCGGCGCGTTCAACTTCCGATTGGTCCGGGACCGTGGTCAAGACGGTTCGGGCTGGCTCAAATGGCTGAGCCGGATATCGGAAGCTGAAATCGGAATCGGAATAACGGTGATCCTCGCGGCCGCTTCGTTAACGTCTCAGCCTCCGGCAATCGACCTGACCAACAACCTCGTGCGTCTGCCCACCATTGCTGAAAGGGTTGCCCCCAGGCTTCCGCGAATGGGCACGCCGCCGCTCGCGTCCCTCTCGCCATCCACGCGCGAACTTTGGAAAAAGGAGCACCCGCCAAGCTCTTCGAACACTCAGGCGTACATACCCGGCCAGGAGGACTATGTGCCTCCTACAGAGGGCGACATAGCGTGGTCGGAGTACAATCATCATTGGGCGGGCCTCGTCGTGTTTGTTATGGGGATTTTGGCGGTGCTATCCCGGTACCGCTGGTTCACCTGGGCTCGCCATTGGCCTGTCGCGTTTGTTGGGCTTGCCGTGTTCCTCCTGCTTCGGGCAGACCCGGAAAATTGGCCGCTGGGCCCCAGCGGGTTCTGGGAAAGCTTTTCCTCATCGGACGTGGCGCAGCATCGTCTTTTTGTTCTGCTGATTGTGCTTTTTGCCGCGTTCGAGTGGGGGGTGCAAACACACCAGCTGAAGGCCCCTAAGGCCGCACTTGTTTTTCCAGCGGTGTGCACCGCCGGGGGCGCCCTGCTGCTCACCCACGTTCATGCTGTGACCAACCTGCAGGAGGAATTATTGGCCGAGCTAAGTCACACTCCGCTTGCTCTCCTGGGGGTAGCAGCGGGTTGGGCCAGATGGCTGGAGCTCCGCTTTCCCGGGCCCGCGCGCCAGATGGCAGCTCGCATCTGGCCCGTCTGCTTCGCACTGGTCGGAGTCGTTCTGCTCCTCTACCGCGAAGCTTGAGCGCCGCACTCCGCCAACACGGCCCGAAATCAGAAGGCGCCTTTCTCGTGCGGCGTTAATTTCGACAGCTCCTCGGCATATAGGCGGTTGCCCGGGAACTCGCGCGCAAGCTCGCGCAGGATTGTAGCGGCCTGTTCTCGATCCCCATCGCGCAAGGCGGAAACGGCCAGCAGAAGGCGTGCAAACGGAAGAAGGTAACGGCCCTTCTCCGCTGTCATTCGGAGATTCCTGATTCCTTCTTCTTTATTGGTTTGCGCTCCATTTATTCGGAGGAGCCATCGCACAGGAGCCGTTTTCTGGCTCAGAAGATAGTTCTCCACACCAATCGCCATGTACGCATCGTAATAGGCTGGATTGGCCGCCACGAGCTGCTGCGCGAGCACGCGTCCTGCTTTTATGTCGTTCAGCGACGCCCCGAACCTCTTTTCAATAAGGGCCTCGTAATCCGCACGGAGGCCAATCCGCAGCACGTTCGCAAACATTGCGTCGTAGTCTTGTGGAGAGTGCGCCAGCTTGCGATCGGCCAGCTGCTGCCCCTGCTGAAGTGCCTGCTCGAAGCTTTCGCGCACGCCGGCATCCGGCGTCACCTTCCGGGGCGGTCCAAAGCTGTCCTTACCGACAAAGAACTCGGACTCGAGTACTCGCAGTCTGTCAAATTCCGAGAAGAGATATGCTGCGGCGTCCGATACAGGTCCCAACGGGTCGGCGGGATTCGACTTCTCCCATTCCTGGAATGACCGGTGCGCGGCCGGAAACTGGAGGTTGTACATTTGCCGGTACCCCTCATCCACAAGCGAGGGTTCGCCGGCCTCGAGACAACCCTGCCCGAGGAGAGTCGCGAACAATAGGAGAGGAGCGCGCATCAAAGTTCAGACCCCGATTGCGAAACTGCGGCGCTTAGTGTGGCCCTTACCACTGTAACCACAGACGGCTCTGGGCCTGCGTACGTTTCCACCCGGCGATAAGCCGTGCCGTCGGCGGGTAACAACGCATCCCCCGGAAATCAATTATCATCGAAACCATATGGGGCAAGTGCCCATCTGGTTTGAACGTAAGTTCGAGTTTTCATTTCCGGCGGAGCTCCTTCCGAATCTGTGCGCGCGTCTGCGCGGCACACCGGCCAGACTTGAAGAAACGCTTCGCGAGCGTCCTCACGAAACCCTGATCGAAAAAGCACAGGGACAATGGTCCGCGCAGGAACACGCCGGTCATTTGCTTGACCTCGAACCACTATGGCTGGCGCGAGTAGACGATTACACGGCGGCTGGCGATCAACTCACCGCGGCAGACTTGACCAATCGGAAGACCCATGAAGCGAACCACAACGGCCGTCCACTGGGCGACATTCTAGCTGAGTTCCGCGGGGCAAGAGACAGTCTGCTGAAGCGTGTGGACGAGCTGGACGCATCCTTTTTCGCTCAAGCCATACCTCACCCGCGTTTGAAGACGCCGATGCGACTTGTGGACCATTTGTACTTTGTCGCCGAACACGACGATCATCATCTCGCGCAGATCTGGGAGCTGGTCAACGCCTCTAAGCCATCCCTCGCGGAGGCGACCTGTGCCGGCTCGGCGGGGACGAGCACATCGAAACTCGGTTAGCGAATCAGCGCCGTGACTTCGATCTCCACCAACCATTCCTCGGATGCCAGCGACTGAACCCCAACAAGAGTGGCGGCGGGAGGTTCGCCGGCGCCCATGAACCGTAGCCGTGCCGCCCGGAGATCATTGCGCATCGAAGGCTTGTAATTCACTACGTAGGTGGTCACTTTCACGACATCCTGAAACGCGGCCCCGCTACCTGCGAGCGCAAGCCTCACATTTTCCCAGGCCTGGTTTAACTGCGCCTTCAGGTCTCCTTTGCCCACGACTTCGCCCTTGGAGTTTTGAGCAACCTGACCTGAAATCCAGACGACCGTTCCAGGCTTGGCCGCCACAACCTGCGTGTATGCCGGTGAATTCCCGAGTCCCGGAGGGTTGATGTGCTGAATATTCTGTGCAAGCAAGACGGTAAAGGGACAGAAGAACACGAGCAACGCTTTGAACATTGGTTCAGAGTAGCAGGTCCAAATGCGTCCTTTTAACGCTGTTGCCGGTTGGTGGATGCGCCCGCAACACAGGACCTATCGCGTGTACTTACCGTCCCTCAGGTTCGGCTATCGCTGAAACATCCCCGGCAACCCGCGTTGTCAACGGCAGGTCCACTGTGATCGGGCAATGATCCGAAATGCGTTTTGCAGGGGCGGTATTGATCTGAGGTAACGTGCGGCCGAGAAATGGCGCAAACTGAAGTGTTTCACCGGACTCCTGCTTAGGAGCGGCGGATTTGACGAAGAACCAGTCGATCTTGGACTCGCCTACCAAGCCGTGATAGGTTTTCTGGAAAAAAAACGTGGGCGCGAAACCCTTCGAGTCCCGCTGATTACTATTGGCAAGCGTGCGCCCACGGTGTTGGAAGCTCCAGTCTTTTTCGCCATCCCAAACGAACTTCCCGCCGTCCGCGAACCGGAATCGGTGTAGGTCATCGAAGAGACGCCTTTCCTGATTGGGCGCCAAGACCGGAACGTTGGCGGCTGTCGGATCGTGGGAGTTCTTGAAGCCGTTGATCGGATATAGACCGTAGCCCGCGCCGGGAAACGGACCCAGGAAGAGCGGCAGTTGCACCAGCCAAAAATGCAAACTCGCCATAGACTTCAGAAGCCCTTGTTTCAGGCCGCGAGGATGAGCATCATGGCCCATCGTGTTGAAATCTCCGGCAACGATCACTGGATTCGACAGTTGCGTCATCTGGCCCAACAGGTAATCCGCCTGAACCCTGCGGCCACGCGAATCCGTGTAGTCCTCTAAGTGCGGGCAAACGACCGTCACCAGTCCCGTCGGTGATTGCGGAACCTCCAAATCCACCACGAGAGCGAGGCGCCCTCCGCGGCGGACCTGCCGCCGGACCTTTTCGTCGAACAGTCTTTCTGCCGACCATTTCTGCACTTTCTCCAGGTCCGTCGATGCCTTGATTTCGCCGTGATACCAATCGTATTCAAACGGCAAACGAATAACCTTGGCATTGCGGATGGGATAGCGCGAGAGCATAGCTGTACCCTCCATACCGAGGTCTCTGCTGGGATCTTCTCCGAATTTCTGGCCGTCCTCGGCCGCCGGTTGACGGTTGCCAGGATTCGTCTGATGGACATATATGCTGTTCAACTCAATGAATTCGACCCCGAAAACGTAATTCATATGCAGCAGCCCGGCGAGCTCGCGCGGTACGTTCTCGTAGTTCATGCGCGCCACTCCATC
>JAOAPQ010000174.1 GCA_025462965.1 Bryobacterales bacterium | reverse complement strand
TGCGAACATAGCCTTCCACGCGCGGCGGCGGAAGGGGACGTACCAGGAGGTAAGCCGAGACGCCCACCATGGCCAACGCGGCCCCGGCGAGCGACAAACGGCGGCCGATGCGGAGCGCGCGTTCCCGGCGCTGCTTCTCCTCGGCTTCCTGCTTTAGTTTTTCGAGTTGGGCGCGAATCTCCGCGGCATGCTGGTAACGGGCCGAGCGATCCTTCTCCAGGCACTTCGCGATCACGCGATCCAAGGCCTCCGGCACAGCGAAATTACGGCTTTTCGGAGCGGCCGGCGTTTCGTTCAGGATCGCGCGAAACAGAACAGCCGGCGTTTTTCCGGCGAACGCGGCGACTCCGGTCGCCATCTCATAGAGCACGGCCCCGAACGAAAACAAATCGCTCCGGGTGTCGAGCGGCTCGCCTCTCACTTGTTCCGGAGACATATATTTTGCCGTGCCGATCGCTGATCCGATCCTGGTGATCATCTCGTCCCAATCCGGCGGCGTCGCGGCCATTTCTCCGCGCGGTTGCAGCATCTCGGCAGCAGAGAGCTTGGCCAGGCCGAAATCAAGCACCTTGGCGCTTCCCCGATTGGTCACGAAGATGTTTTCCGGCTTGATATCCCGGTGTACGATGCCTTGAGCATGAGCGGCTTCCAGGGCCTCGGCGATTTCGATTGCTAACGTGAGGACCGTTTCCGGGGCGAGGGGTTGTTCCGCGATTTTGTGCCTCAGGGTTGCGCCGTCCAAAAGCTCCATCACGATGAAGGCGCGGTCCTCCTGCTCGCCAATATCGTGAACCGTACAGATGTTCGGATGATTCAGGGACGATGCCGCTCGCGCTTCGCGCTGGAAACGCGCGAGGGCTTTCGGATCGCGGGCGAGTCGGTCCGGAAGAAACTTGACGGCGACGGAACGGCGGAGCCGGATGTCTTCCGCCTTGTACACAATGCCCATTCCACCGCGGCCAAGTTTTTCGGTGATCCGGTAATGGGAAAGCGTGGCGCCGATAAGGAACTCGTTCTCGATCGGTGTGCGATCGGTTGCGCCTTCGGATCGGGCAGGCTCGCAGGATTGAGTGGCGTCTTCGGCGGGATTTTCCAGAAAGCTTCCGGCTTGCCGGTACGACGACAGGAGGGACCAGACCTCCCCTTCCAAATCCCGATCGCCTTCGCAGGCCCGCCGCACAAAGGCTTCGCGCTCCGCGGACGGCTGATGCAGCGCGGATTGGAGCAATTGGTCAACGCGCTGCCATCGTTCAGGGGTCATGGGCCGGTTCACCGGGTGTCATTTCGCGTCTTGTCATTTCTCGCTTTGTCATTTCGCGTTTCAACCAGGCTTTCGCGGAGCTCCAATCGCGCATGACGGTTACGGGGGAAATCTGGAGGACGTGCGCGGCTTCTTCCACGCTCAATCCGCCGAAAAAACGCATTTCCACCACGCGAACTTTCCGCGGATCGAGCTTTGCAAAAGCATGGAGCGCGTCATCCAGTGCGACCAAGCCCGGGTCCGGGTGCCCGCCCACGGTCGCGGCCTCCTCCAGAGAGATGTGTTGTACGGCGCCGCCGCGTTTCAGATTGCGGCGCCGCGCGTGGTCCACCAGAATGCGGCGCATCAGTTGGGCGGAAACGGCGAAGAAGTGGGCGCGGTCCTGCCATTGTATGCGCTCGCAACCCACCAGCCGCAGATACGCTTCGTTGACCAATGCCGTTGCCTGCAGCGTATGGCCCGCGCGCTCGCTCTTCAAGTAATGCCGCGCCAGGCGGCGCAGCTCGTCGTAGACCAGAGGGGTTAGCTTGTCCAGCGCGATCTTGTCGCCTTCGGTCCAGGCGCGCAGCAGCCCGCTGATCTCCGCCGCGTCCGGTGTTGCGGGTTTAGAAGCTGCGCGCGTCTGCACAACGACGGATTATATCTTTTGCCGCGCCGTGATAGTTTCCCGGCGCGTTCCGCGCCTTACCCAGTGGAGGCCTTTATGAAACGACATTGGTTACTATGCACGCTCGCGCTGGCCGGCATGCTTTGCACGGCTTCGGGCGTGTTCGCACAGAATGGGACATTCACCACCATCGATTATCCGGGTTCTACCTTCACCATTCCGTGGTCGATAAACGGCCGCGGCGACGTCGCGGGCGCCTACAGCAATGCGAGCGGCACCCATGGGTTTCTGCTCAGCGGAGGCCAGTACACCTCGATTGACTATCCGGGATCCAACGACACGGAAATTTACGGAATCAACAGTCAGGGCGACGTCAGCGGGTTCTACGCAGCCAATGGGACGCATCACGCATTCGTGTTGAGCGGGTCGAAATTTACGAGCATCGACTATCCCGGCGCGACCAGCACCGAATTCTGGGGAATCAACGACCGGGGCGACACGGTTGGCTTATATGTCGACAACAAGAATGTTACTCACGGATATATTTTGAGCGCAGGCAGTTACACTCCGATCGATTTCCCCGGTTCCACAAACGGCAGTCCGAGCGGCATCAATGCCCAGGGAGACGTCACGGGAACATATCAAGTCGGAGGGGTCACGTATGGATTTCTGCTGAGCGGCGGTGACTATACGTCGATTGGATATGCGGGCGCTACTTACACGAATACAACAGGAATGAACGCGCGCGGCGATATCGTTGGGCGCTTTACCGTAAACGGCGTGGTCCACGGATATCTTTTGAGCGGAGGCCAGTACAGCACGTTCGATTACCCCGGCGCCAATTTCACCGGCCTGACGATGATCGACCCTCGCGGCACAATCCTGGGGAGGTATCGCACTGCCTCCGACAATCAGTTTCATGGTTTTCTCCTGACCGGATTCCGGCCGGGCTGCAGCGCTGCGACATCGACACCTCAGATCGCGACGGTCTCGGGTACAGCGGCCGTCACCCACTCGAGCGATTTCAGCCTTGTGACCTCTTCAAAGCCTGCAACTGCCGGCGAGGTGCTAGTGATTTTCGCGAAAGGTCTCGGTGCGACTCTTCCCGGCGTTGCGAGCGGCCAGGCGTTTCCGGCCACCCCTCTTGCGGCTGTGAATTCTCTGGTCGAGGTAAGAGTCAACGGAAGATCCACCGTGGTGTTCGGAGCGGTGGGACTGCCCGGCGCCGTAGATGGCTATCAGGTGAACTTCCGCCTGCCTGTCGATGTGGCGAAGGGAACAGCCAAGTTGGAGCTGAGCGCGGGCGGGTCGGCAGGCGCGCCGGTGACCATCGTTGTGCAGTGAGGAACAGCTGAAATACTGTTAGGAATGCCGACCCTTTACTTGATGTGCGGTTTAAGCTTTTCGGGTAAGACAACAATCGCCCTAAATCTGGCAAAGAGTCGGCAGGCGGTCCTCATCAGCTTGGACGAAATAAACAGAGAGCGAGGCTTGGGATTCGGTGGTGACGGCTTAATTCCTCCAGATGAATGGCGGAAGACTCACGAGATAGCGCTCCACCGGCTTGAGGCTCATATGGACTCAGAAACGGATATTGTGGTCGATGACACAAACTGTTTCAGGTTCTTGCGGGACAGTTATCGCGAGGTAGCTTCGAGACGCTGGTACAAAACACTCATTGTTCTAATGAATGTATCGCTGGAGGAGATCGAGCGCCGAAGACTTCGGAATATCGAAGGTCCTACCCGGAATGGCATTAAAGAAGAAGTGTTCCGGCATTTGCTCGATCATTTCGAATGGCCAGCCGTCGATGAGGAAACCATCGTTGCTGAGTCCTTGGACTTTCGTCCAAAAAGCCTCTAATCCACGAAGGCCGCGGCCAGCGCGTCGCGTTTCGAGAGGCCACTCTTCTTCCGGTTGCAAGTTAAGCTATACTTCCAGCCTGAAATCATGTATCGACGCTCATTTCTCAAAGGCGCGTCCCTCACCGCCTTCACCACCCTCGCCAATGCGGCACCAACGCCCCCGCGCGATCAGCGGATCGCTTACGGCGGTATCGGCATCGAGTGCAGCACCTACAGCCACCTGCGGACCCGCATGGATGAGTTCACCATCCTTCGCGATGCTGAACTGACCGCCAGCGCCCGATTCCAGTTTCTAAAGCGCTACCCGGTCACCTTCCTGCCGACGCTGGTCGCCACCGCGGTCCCCGGTGGCCCGATCGAGCGGAAAACCTACGACGCGATCAGAGCCGAGTTTCTGAAGCGCCTCGAAGCGCTCTTGCCTCTTCATGGGCTGTACCTTCCCATGCACGGTGCAATGTTTGTCGAAGGCATGCAGGACGCGGAGGCCGATTGGTACCAGGCGGCCCGCAAGGTGGTTGGGCCGGACTGTCTCCTCTCGGCCAGCTACGATCTCCACGGCAACATCAGCCAGCCGATCATCGACACGCTCGACATGCTGTCCGCGTTTCGCACCGCTCCCCACATCGACCGCGAAGAGACCATGCTCCGCTCTACCGACATGCTGCTGCACTGCTTGCGCGAGAAGATCCGTCCGACCCTCATGTGGGCGCCGGTCCCCGTCCTCATGCCAGGCGAACGCAGCAGCACGGAATGGGAGCCCGGAAAACGGCTTTGGGCGCAATTGCCCGCGCTCAATCGCCAGCCCGGCATCCTCGACGTCAGCATGCTTGTCGGCTACGTCTGGGCCGACGAACCCCGCTCCACGGCGGCGGTGGTCATCACAGGCACTGCCCCCGACACTCAGCGCAGGCTCGCCACCAACCTCGCACAGCAGTATTGGGCCGCACGCACCGAATTCAAATTCGGGACCGAAACCTGCACGGTGGACGACTGCGTCCAGCGTGCGATGAACGCTAAGACCCAGCCCGCGATTCTGGCGGACTCCGGCGATAACCCAACCGGGGGTGGCAATGGCGATCAAGCGACGGTCCTGGAGTCTCTACTGCGCCACAAATCGCAGGACGTCGTGTTCGCCGGCATCACCGACCGTCCCGCAACGGAGGCTTGCTACAAGGCAGGCGTGGGCGCGCACATCCCCCTCTCCATCGGAGCGACGCTCGACCCCAAGGCCAGCCGGCCCCTCAAGACGGAAGCCGTGGTGAAGTTTCTGCTTCCGGAAACAAATCCGGCCCGCCGCGAAGCCGTGGTGCAGATCCAGGGGGTCACGCTGGTGTTGGCTGCCTACCGCCGTCCCTACCACGACATCGCAGACTTCACGCGCTTCGGATTGCACCCGAAGTCCTTCAAGATTATCGTTGTGAAGTCCGGCTATCTTTCGCCGGAACTGGCTCCCATCGCCAACCCGAGCCTCATGGCGCTCTCTGATGGCGCGATTAACCAGGACATCGTCCACCTGCCCGCGAACCGGTACCGCAGGCCGAGTTACCCGTTTGTCGCGAACCTCAGTTTTTCACCCAAGGTTTACGGGTCCGCGCGGAATCGATCCTAACGACGTTCTCCAACGGATTGCGTTGAGAACGTCACGTATGGAAATAGTTCGGGGATGTGGGAATCGTAGTGGCCATGGCGATTCCACGTCCAGCCGACGCAGGGATCGAGCGCCTCGCCCTTCTTGCCGATCTTCTCAAAGCGGCTGCAATCGATCCGCCAGACATCTCCGTCCTTCGGGGGCAGTGAGCGCCGGTCGCGCAACAACTCCAGCCCCTTCCACGGAAACGCGAGTTCCACGGTCCAACCACGATCTGGCTTGTCGCGCCGGTTCACCACTCCGTCCACATGCACGGCTGTCCGTAGACCCGGGTAATCCCAATCCAGGAAACCCCATCGCTCGCCGCGCTCGTGGACATGTCCGCCCACTCCATCCAACACCATTGTCCGCTGAGTGGCGGGATCGAACTCCGGCCTCCCGAAGTACTTCGACCCCGGGAGAAACTTATCCTTCCAGACCCAGAACACCTCGTAGACGGTGTTCAGGGCGTTGATCTCGAACTCGTAGTAGGCATCCTGGGCGGCGATGAAGACCTCGACATCGTTTTCTTCGTAGATCTTCGAATCTCTCTCGGTGAGTGTGCCCCAGACGTCGGTCTCTTCGGCCCAGAATCCGAAGTAGAGATTCTCGTCATCCCAGAGCAGGGCCACGCGCGTGTCAAACCAAGCCGGCTTGCCGGTCACGATGTCGACAAAGGCCGTCGATCTCGGCGCCGCCAGCCATGACGGCTCATCCAGCTTTCCATCTATCGAAAGGGGCCCGTCGGCACGGTAGCAGGTGTAGCGCGCAGGTTCACAAGGGTACATTGGTGTTCTCGCATTATAGGCCGAACCCCGCGGACGCCATGAAAAGGTAGCGACGCCAACCCGGATCCACTCGCATCAATCCTGCCAGCCGCTCTGCGACTTCGTCGCCGCATGGGTTTCCACCTGCGTCGGCAGGAAAGGCGCTGCAGGTCCCCGTCGAGGCTTTGGACGGCGTGATACAAGCACCGGGAGGGAAAGACGAGGATCGTGACGGAGGCTTCGAGCACGGCGGCTGGACAATGCCTTATTGGCACGACGACATTGGCGCGACTTTCGTGGCGCTGATGCAAGACGCTGACGCGCTGCTCCTGGGCCGGCGTACGTACGTGACGCACGCACAGGCCTTCGAGCCGATGGCCCCCGGCGATCCGTTCGGTGATTTGATGAACGCACCGAAGAAATACGTCGTGTCACGGACGCTCGAAAAGCCGATGTGGCGCGACACGACAATCATCCGCGACAACGTGATCGAGTCGGTGCGGGCGCTGAAGGCACAGCCGGGCGGCAGCATTCTGACGGACGGCAGCAGCCAGCTCGTGCATGCGCTCCTCGAGCACGATCTAATAGACGAGTTGCATCTGCTCCTCTATCCACTGACATTGGGGAGCGGCAAGCGCCTGTTGCCGAACGGCGTGCACACGAAATACGCTCTGACATCCGCGAAGCCCTACCCGAGCGGTGTGGTGGGCCTTCACTACGCACGTCAGTAACGAAGCAAAGGATCAAGAACTCAAGAGTATGTCAGCGAACCTCTAAACCGGCGTACTAAGGAGAGACGAGGCTCATGATCTCGCGGGACACGCGTCGGAGTCGATCCAGATCCGACGCAGAGTCTTCCAGCTCCGGATCGTCGGTTCCGGTGACGGCGAAAAGCAATGACACAATGCGGTCGTGCATCAGGGCCAGACGAAACAATTGTTCGGCCCGATCCTGCCAGGCCATCGCGGAATTCAACTCAGGCCCGGTTATCTCACCCGTAATTGGCCGCAGCCTTCTGCTTTCCCCTTGCAGGTTCAACTGTATCTCGTGCTCGACATCCTGCACGAGCGCACTCAACTGCCGGCGACACTCCGGCGGAAGTGCATCCGCTTCGGCTCGCGCATACCGCATCGCCAGTTCGCGGTACTGAACCGCTAAAGCCAGAATCTTTCCGGAGTCCGCCAAAGTGTCGTTCGAGAAATCGGTCGCGCTCTTCTCGTTCCCGAACCGCTCGATCAGGAGCTCGCGCAAACGCGGCGGCCGAATACGTGCGCTCGACTGCACTCCGGCGACTTCACTCATCTTTCCCGCCGGCGGTAGTGTGACGCTGTCGGCGACCCGATCAATCGCATTCGGGATCGCGTCCAGCGCGCTCCCGAGCTGAGTGCGCCGCTCTGCCGACGAGATAACACCTCTTACCACGATCGCGTTTTTTATCCTATGAACCGAGGGCGCGATCTCTTCGCCGCCGAAGCCAAACCCCAGATGAAACAACACCGATCGAACATGGATTTCTGTTGCGTCGAGATCTGGTTCGGGCGCGGCGTCGCCGGCAATCGGGTAGTGCGAAAGGTCGTGCCGGTTTTTTGCGGAAAGGCCGGCTGCGGGCAAACTGTCGGCGGACGCCTCATCGTGAATGTCATAACCGATTTCAGTAGCTTCGAGGTCAGGCTCGCTCTGCCACTCGACGCGCTTGGCAACGATATGCCAGTCCGACCGGCGCACAACCAGCGAAACCTTCCGAATCACCCCAGGCTGGGTCTCTCCGTTCGCCACCGTTAAGGTCAACAATCCCGAACTCGCAGTGACATCTTCGTGCCGCACACGCTGAAGCGCCCGCCATTGCACAAAGGAGCCGGCATCCAGCGGATCTTCCCATGTGAGAGGGCCGGACAGCGTTCTCATCCATGCCGGCTCGTCACGCGCGACACCTTCCTTCGTTCTTGCGGGCCCGCGCACCACAACGCGCTCCACGGACGATGCCCCACGCCGGATATTGACTCTCTGATGAACCACTCTGCCTCGCTCCTGTTCGCGGTGGATCGCAAGAGAGCTCTCGACATGGTCCAGGAACTCGCCCGCCATCAGTCGCGGCTCTGTCCCCGCCAGAAAGAAAAACGCGCAGGTGGCGGCCAGTGACAGGGACGCTGCTATCCATGCCGGGCGGAACTGCTTTTCGGGGCCAATCCGGGCGACCGGGAAGATCGACTTCGGCCGTGATGGCGAGGAATCTTCGCGCGCTTTCCGGACCACGCGATCACGAACGGCGCCCGCCCGCGGGTCGATCGGGCACGAGGGCAACAGCACCTCTTCCCGGAATTTCATGAACCCGCGTATCCCTGCGCGGATCTCCTCGATCTGAACCTGGCAGGTCCAACAATGACCGAGGTGAGCGGCAACGAGCCGCTGCTCTTTTGTACTGAGATCGTCCTCCTCATAGCGCAGCAGAACGTCAATCGCAGGATGAGAATCCGGCATTTCCGGACCCGGATCACGCATTGGTCAATTTCCCCAGCTTCCTTAGAGCCCGGCCGCACGTTTCAAATACGGATGCGATGGCGACGCCGTGCAGATCTGCTATCTCGCGGAACTTCAGACCCTCTGCGCGCAGCACGAGATACTGATACTGAGTGGCGGTAAGCTGACCTACCGCGCTGCGCAACCGCTCCGCGCGTTCGCGATGCAGCAAGTGTGTTTCGGGGTTGAGTGAGTTCTCACTGGCCTCACAGAGATCCTCCGGAAATTCGGCATATGAACTGATGCGGGAAGAACGGCGAAATTCGTCTACCCGAAGCCGCTGCAGCACCCGAAACAGCCAGTTGCGGGGATTTTCCAGACGCACGCCGTCCCGGAGACTTTCATAAAGACGCAGGAAGGCTTCCTGGAGCAGTTCCAGCGCATCGTCGGGCGACGAGCCGGTCATGGCCAGAAACCGGTAGCAGGAGGCGTAGTGCTGGTCGTAAAGATTCTGAAATCCTTCCTCGAGCGTCGTTCCTTTCGAAAAGGCGAGGCCGCAGTCCCGGACCGTCAGATCGGCGGGATTCATTCGTCTGCGCGTCCACTGTTAGCGATGCAGTGCATTCCTTTACTGCAGACGAGAACTTCAGGAA
>JAOAPQ010000153.1 GCA_025462965.1 Bryobacterales bacterium | reverse complement strand
GTCGGCGGATGTCCTGTTACTGCCGAACATCTCCGAGTCACTGGCCGGACGGATGGAGATCTTTACGCTGTGGCCGCTCGCACAGGGCGAGATCGAGCGGACGAACGACAACCTGCTAGACGCGCTGTTCGCGAAGGGGGCAATCAAACCATATCGGAGCAAGGAGGACCGTGCGGCGTTGATCGAGCGGGATGCGCGAGGCGGCTACCCTGTGATTCTGCAGCGCGCGACCGATGCGCGCCGGCGCGCGTGGTTCGGCAGTTATCTTACAACCATTCTGCAGCGAGACATTCGCGATCTCTCGAATATCGAAGATCTTACGATGCTGCCCAGGTTGCTCGAACTACTGGCGACGCGCCTATGCGGTCTGTTGAATTTCGCGGACATCTCACGCAGCATCGCGATTCCGCAAACTACGCTCAAGCGCTACTTCACCCTTTTGGAGACAACCTTCCTGGTGCAGACGCTCCACGCGTGGTCCGCGAACCATGGACTGAGGCTTGTGAAGTCACCGAAGGTCTACTTGAATGACACCGGGCTCGCGACCTACCTGCTGGGCTTAAATGCGGGGCAACTGGCGGGAAACCCGATGGCAGTAGGGCCGATGCTGGAAAACTTCGTTTTGATGGAGTTGCGCAAGCAGGCCGGATGGAGCGGCGTTCGGCCCAATTTTTATCACTTCCGAACACACGGCGGCGAAGAAGTGGATATTGTGTTGGAGGATGCAGCGGGCAACCTGGTGGGGGTCGAAGTCAAGGCGTCGGCTTCTGTCGGCGCGGCCGACGTGAAAGGGCTGCGCGCGTTCGCGGAATTGACCGGTTCCCGCTTCCGCCGGGGCATCGTGTTTTACACGGGCGCGGAAACAGTTCCTTTCGCGAAAAACATTCACGCGATGCCAATCGAGAGTATTTGGAGACCGTGAGTATATTGGATTTACTATATGAGGGCATTCGGAACAGCAATCTTGCTCTTGGCTTCGTTCGGTATTCCCGCTTGCGCGGCCGAGCCGGATTGGCCCGCCGTTGAGCGGCATGCCATGGATCTGTTTCGCCGGTACGTTCGCATTCAGAGCGTGAACCCGCCCGCGGATACGAGAGAAACGGCGAAACTGCTGCAGGCCGAATTCGCAAAGGCCGGTCTCGAACCCAAACTCTACGAGGCGGGTAGCGCCATCCACACCAACCTAGTGGTAAGGCTGCCGGGCCGCGATCGCACGGCCAAGCCCCTGCTGCTGCTCAATCACATGGACGTGGTGCCGGTGGATCCGAAGCAGTGGAAAGAAGCACCGTTTGGCGCGGAAGAAAAGGACGGGTTCATTTGGGGCCGGGGGACGCTCGACATGAAGAGCCTGGCCATACAACAGCTCACGGCTTTGATCCTCCTGAAGCAACTCGGGATCACGCCACCCCGGGACATCGTGTTTCTTTCCACTTGCGATGAGGAGAGCGACGGCGTCTACGGAGCCGGATGGATGATTGCGAACCACTGGGACGAGTTGAATCCCGAGTATGTGCTGGATGAAGGCGGAATCGGCTCGAAGGATCTCTACGCGGACGGGAAGACCGTCTTCGGCGTGTCCGTGGGCGACAAGCAGGTATTCTGGCTGAAAGTTCGTGCCACAGGTACGTCGGGCCACGCTTCCCAACCGATTCCGAACAATGCCAACGACATCCTGCTGCGCGCCATCGAGAAAGCCCGGGAATTTCCCGCGTCCAGCAAAACAAACCCGATCGTTCAGACAATGAAGGACTCCATAGGCACCTTTGCACAAAACAAGTTCATGAACGCGATCCAGCAGAATACAATCTCGCTGACGACGTTACGTAGCGGCGTGGGAGATCCTCCCAAAGTGAATGTGATTCCCTCTATCGCGGAGGCGACGCTCGATTGCCGGCTCCTCCCCGGGCAGAATGCCGAGGAGTTCCTTTCCGAGATCAAGGCCCGCGTGAACGATAGCCGCGTGACTTTCGAGCGCCTCTCCAGTCCCTCCGATCCGGGGCCGAGCCGCACCGATACGCCGCTTTACCAAGCGGTGCGCGCGGCAATTCTGAAAGAGCACCCGGACGCAACGGT
Source organism: Bryobacterales bacterium (assembly GCA_025462965.1). Lineage (GTDB taxonomy): Bacteria > Acidobacteriota > Terriglobia > Bryobacterales > Bryobacteraceae > JALYXI01. Next base: position 10,661 of record JAOAPQ010000153.1, on the reverse strand, counting down.
GATGCCGTTGATCATCCCGTACGGCACCGACACTCAGAAATTCCGCAAGCGCGGCGTGGTGGGATACGGGATTGCGCCGATGATCATCGATGCCGCCACGCTGGCCACCATGCACAGCGACAGCGAACACATTCCGGTGGAAGAGTTCCGGGCCGGGCTCCACATTTATTTTGATGTCTTGAGATCGCAGTTTTAGGAAGGAAAATCCGTCATGCGCCAACGTACCGCCGCCAGCCTGCTCGCACTTTCTGCTATTTGCCGGGCGGCTTCATCGGATGCGATCCACTTCCGAGAGCCCGAGATCCCCCTCTGGACTAACGGAGCGCCGGGCTCCCAAGGGGTGACTGCGAAAGAAGAGTGGCTTCCGAGTACCGATGGCATTCACCGTATCAAAAGCGTTCACAACCCAACGATTACAGTCTTTCTGCCTCCGAAGGAGAAGGCGACCGGGGCCGCGTACATCATCTGCCCAGGCGGAGGCCACAGTCATTTGACGATGGACCTGGAGGGCGCCGACGTGGCAAAGACCTTGAATGAAATGGGGATCGCAGGGTTGGTGCTGAAGAGCAGGCTCGCGAAGACGGATGGTTTCCACTACAAGGTGGACGTGGAATCGCTACAGGATGCTCAACGTGCGATCCGGTTGGTGCGCAGCCGGGCCAAGGAGTGGAATATCGATGCCGCGCGGCTCGGGATTATGGGCTTCTCCGCCGGCGGTGAGATCGCCGCGCTGGCATCCACACGCTTCGACTCAGGAAAGCCGGAGGCAAGCGAGCCGATGGAGCGCCTGAGTTCGCGCCCGGATTTCGCGGTGCTGGCTTATCCGGGCATTCATCCTGGAGAGCTAACACCTACGCAAGGTACTCCGCCTACATTCATGGTGGTTGCCGACGACGATAAGCTTTCCATGGCTTCGGCTGAGTACTATATGGAACTGAAGAAGGCGGGGGTTCCCGTCGAGTTGCACATTTATGTACGCGCCGGCCATGGCTTCGGGACGCGTGGGCGCACGGAAGCCTTTCACCAGCTTCCGGCTTACACCTGGCCGGCGCGCCTGCAGGATTGGATGATCGACCGCGGCTTCGTCGCTAAGCCATAGCTCTCACGCTTTCGGATGGGCCTTGTCGTAAACGGCCATCAAATCGTTGAGCGAAAGCTGCGTATATTTCTGGGTGGTCGACAGGCGCGCGTGCCCCAGCAATTCCTGAATTGAACGCAGGTCGGCCCCATCGCTCAGCAGGTGCGTAGCAAAAGCATGGCGGAAGCTGTGCGGATGAATTCCGGAATCGCCGGTAAGATACGTCGCATAGAACTTCACGATTTTCCGAACACCGCGGTCCGTAATTCTGACACCGTGATGATTCACGAACAATGCTGTTTCCAGGGGCTTCGCACCGCGCATCGGAAGGTAGGCTTCGAGTGCAGCAACGGCCTTTCCCGCGTAAGGAACCTGCCGCTCTTTGCGTCCCTTGCCTCGCACACGCAGCCAACATTCGTTCGTGTCGAGATCTTCCAGATTCAACCCGACCATTTCACTCACACGCAGTCCGCAGCCGTAGAGCAACTCGAGCATCGCGACGTCGCGCTTCGGGAAAGGACGGTCGAGAGTTTCAATATTATCCAGGAGCCCGGAGGCCTGTTCGGCCGTCATGACGGAGGGCAGTTTCCTCGGCGCTTTCGGAAGACGAACGAGTTTGGCGGGATTCAGAGAAACGAATCCGTCGCGCGCAAGAAATTGAAAAAACATCCGAAGCGCGGCGATGTGGCGGCGGATAGAGATCGCGGTGAGATGCCGAGCGTGTAGGTCCGCCATCCATTCACGTACTTTCGGGACGTCGAATTCGCTCAATGCAGGTGGCGGGGCGCCAGGTGGCGAGAAGTAGTTCAGGAAATCGGCGAGGTCCGTGGCGTAGGCGCGGATCGTATGTACGGAGACATTCCTTCGCCGCAGTTCATCGTGAAAACGCGCGATGTGCTGCTCAAGCTCAGACATGCGCCGCGCTGTACTCTTCGATCGCTTCGAGAGCGCGGCGACAGATTTCGGCCTGACGCGCGGGCTTATCGTGGCGGAATCCCTCTACCGGTGGAAAGAGATCAAAAGCGATGTTAGCGGGCTGGTAATGTTTCGGATCGGCGCCGGAAATGTAATGACATAGCGATCCGAGAGCCGACGCGCGTGGGAATGGGCGAGGCGTCTCGCCGTTCGCAACATCGACCGCGTGGCGCGCCGCGATTAAACCGGTCGATATGGATTCCACGTAGCCTTCAACTCCGGAAATCTGACCGGCGAAGAGGACGGTCGGGTGCAGCCGAAGCTGCAGCGTTGGCGTGAGGAGGGCGGGCGCGTTGATGTAAGTATTGCGGTGGATCTGGCCGTACCGCAGGAACTCCGCCCTTTCCAGTCCGGGGATGAGCCGGAGGATGCGCTTCTGTTCTCCAAATTTGAGGTGATTCTGGAACCCTACGAGATTCCAGCTATCGGCGCGCAGGTTTTCCTGGCGCAGTTGCACGACGGCGTAGGGGCGTCTTCCGGTTCGCGGATCTACGAGTCCCATCGGCTTCATGGGACCGAAGCGCAGGGTTTCGGGTCCACGACGGGCGATCTCCTCAATCGGAAGGCATGCCTCGAAATAGGGGACGTCGTCCGGGATGTGGGATGCGACGGGCTGGGCGGCTTGTAGCTCAACAAGAAAGCGATCGTATTGCTCTTTGTCGAACGGGCAATTCAGATAGTCGTCCGTGCCATCGAGCGATTTGCCGTAACGAGAGGCGCGGAAGGCGATTGTTGTATCGATGCTGTCACCATCAACGATCGGGCTGATGCTGTCGTAGAAAAAAAGACGGCCGGTCCCAGTGAGGCGGCCGATCTCGGAAGCCAAAGTGTCGCTAGTCAGCGGGCCCGTCGCGATGATGGTAACGCAATCCGGCGAGATACGCGAAACTTCTCCCCGGCGTATTTCTATCCGCGGATGTGACTCCATCACACGGGTGACTTCCTCGGCGAAGGTGATGCGATCGACGGTAAGAGCGTGCCCGCCCGGAACGCGGGCAAGATCCGCCGCGTGCATGGACAGGCAGCCGAGGCGGCGGAGTTCCTCCTTGAGCAGCCAGGAGGCGGAAGGATGGTGGTCCGATTTTAGTGAGTTACTGCAGACGAGTTCGGCGAAGCGGTCGGTCTGGTGCGCCGGCGTAGTTTGAATGGGGCGCATCTCGTGCAAGACCACCGGGAGACCGGCTTCGGCGATCTGCCAGGCGGCTTCAGAACCGGCGAGGCCGCCGCCGATGACATGAATTGCGGTGGGCAAGTTCCAGTATACGGGTCAGGGCAGAAGGCGAACATGCAAGCCTGGCATGCGGCTGAACGCCCGATCGAATGTGGCCATCTCCACACCTGCCGCCCGGGAGAAAGCTGCCAGGTAGGCGTCCGTCCAGACGTTCACCGCGGGTTGACTGGTCTTGGTCATGAGGCGGAACGTAACATCGAGGCCTGAGGGTTCGGCTAGGAAAGACACCCTTTCGTCTTCCAGCAACGCGTCAAGTATGCGCCATGCCTGTGCCTGTCCCCGAACATCGACTCCCATCACTTTGGTGTTGGTCAGAAGGCGCAGGAGACCGAGTTGCGTGATCCGGCACAGACATGCGGACTGGCTGCCGAGGCTGCTGAACCAAGCCATGGCCGGTTCATGATGCACGTGCAAATCGTAGACGATGGCCAGCCAAACGTTGACGTCAACTAAAAAGGAGGTCTTCGATTTCGGCATTCGTCGGATTGATCCGCCGGGTTTCTTTCCCGTGAATCAAAGGCAGCTTGATTCGTTTACGCCGCGTAGCGGATTTGGCCAAAATCTGTTCCACGCTTCCGAGAATTACCATCTTCACCGAAGAACCCTCGATGGCCGCCTTCGATTTCAACTCCTTGTAGAGGGAGTCCGGAATATCGATAGTGGTTCTCATATTGAGATCCTACCATATTTATGGCTGGCGTTACAGGGAGGAGATTTCAGTCAGAAGCTTGCGGACCAGCAGAATATCGGGATCGGTCAGATGATCCGGCTCAAAAAGCTCGGGCGTCCATTCGTACCCACCCTCGAATTCAACATCGATGAAATGGCCGTCCGGCTCGTTCGTGCATTTGACAACGCGCGTGTCGAACAGAAAGCGGGGTGATTCGATTCGGAGGCGAGTGCCAGCTTCGATGCATTCTTCCGCGTTGAGGGTGGCGCCGCTGGACCAGATTTTTTCCATGTTGGCCGAAGTCCCGCGGCCGTTCCAGCTCAAGGCGACGAGATGCGAGCAGAGGAACTGTTTCACTTCGTTCATGGTAACGAAAAAGGCCAGGTGGCCGGAGCCCCCTGGCCCTGGAGCAGGCTCAAAGGCCTGCGCCGCGTCGAACAGGTTTGACCCTATTCTCGGAACTTCTTAGTCCCCTTCTCATCGGGGCACTCCTACGGTAGCACATCAGCCTGCCTGAACGATGGTACGGGAGCCAAGTGCGTCCGGCAGATCGTAGCGCATTACAACCTTGAGCTGAAGGTGGTACTTGCGAGCCTCCGCACCGGCTTCGGTGATCTCCTTGGCCACGTCGGGCCCCTTGTAGAGAAGTGCGCGTGAGCCGGCTTTCAGGGCAGGACCCATGAACCCCAGCGCGCGATTGAGGGGCGCCAGAGCGCGGGCGGTGATCACGTCCGCCCGGCGGGAACGCAGGATGTCCTCGGCGCGATCCGGAAGCACTTCCACGTTCGATAGTTCGAGGGCGTCGATCACCGACTCCACGAAACGGGCCTTCTTCTGCGTGGATTCAGTGAGGGTGAAGCGCGTCTCCGGCAGTATGAGCGCCAGCGGAAGCCCAGGAAATCCGGGACCCGTGCCGGCATCGAGCACGTGGTTCACACCCGTGAAGAGCCGCCACGGGATGATGGAGTCGAGAATGTGCTTAATAACCGCCTCGCGAGGATCGATAATTCGCGTGAGATTCATGTGCTGATTGGCCTCGACGATCAGGTCCAGATGTGTCGCGGCGTGCGCGATCAGGGTCTCGCGATGCGGAGTATCCTGAGGCACCAGCAGGGAGAGTTGATCCGCGAACCGCACATTTCATGTTACATTCACCACCGTGAAAGCTTTATTTCAGTTCGCGGCCGCCGTCCCGCTTCTTTGCCCCGCGCTTTGCCATGCGGCCTCTCCCCTGGTGGACCGCGTCGGCTCCACAGCATTCATTCAGGTGGAAGCGGAGAGTTTCAAAGGGCTGACGCCGAAGCAGCAGGCGCTTGCGTACTGGCTTACTCAGGCATCCATCGCGATCGATCCGATCATCTATGACCAGCTCAGCCGATTCGGATTGCGGGAGAAGCGCCTGCTGGAAGCGGTGGTTTCCCAAAAGGATAAGGTGGATGGCGCTCTCTATAGCAAGGTGTCCGATTACACCAAGCTGTTCTGGGCAAACAAGGGCAATCACAACGAGGCGACGGCGCAGAAGTTCCTGCCGGAGTTCACCGCTGATGAGCTGAAGCGTGCTCTCGAACAAGCCGGGCACAAGGACCTGATGCCGGAAGTGGATGCTCTCAACCAGGCTTTCTTCGACCCGAATTTCGAACCGATGATGACGGCAAAAAGCCCGCGCGGCGACCTTGATGTGGTCCGGGCGAGTTCGAATAACTTCTATTCCGGCGTAACACTCGACGACCTGAAAGGCTTCACGGAACATTACCGGCTGAACTCGCGCCTGGCGAAAGAGAACGGCCGGATCGTTGAGCAGGTGTACCGCGTGGGCGGCCTGTATTCGAACTATCTACGCAAGGCGAACGAATACCTTGCGCGTGCACGGGACTACGCCGACCCGGCGCAATCGAAAGTCATCGCGGATCTGATTCGCTATTGCAACACCGGTGACTACAAGGATTTTATTCAGTTCGACATCGATTGGGTGCAAAACAATGAGCCGGTAGATTTCGCCAACTCTTTTATCGAGGTCTACCGGGACGCGCGCGGTGCCAAAGGCACCGCACAGAGCTTCGTCTCGATTACCGACCAGGCGCTTTCGAACTCTATGCTCAAGATAGCGGACAATGCGCAGTACTTCGAGGATCGCGCGCCGTGGGATGCGCGATACAAGAAGCAGGGGGTAAAGCCACCCGTCGCGAAGGCCGTGGAGACAACGGTGGAAACGGGCGATTTCCACGTGACCACCATCGGCGACAACCTGCCAAACGAGAATGAGGTGCACGAGAAGTACGGGTCGAAAAGCTTTCTGTTTTCCGGTTCGGTGCGGGCGCTGAATGAAGCCGCGGGATACGGCGCGCTGGAAGAGTTTGCCGCGTCACCGGCGGAGGTCGAGTCGGGAAAGAAGTACGGACGTCAGGCGGAAGAGCTGATGACCGCCATGCACGAGGTGATCGGACATGGCTCCGGCAAGCTAAATCCGAAGCTGACCCATGACGCGGCTTTCTATTTGAAGGAGTATTTCTCGACACTCGAAGAGGCGCGCGCCGATTTGATGGCGCTCTGGAACGTGTTCGACCCGAAGTTAAAAGAGCTGGGCCTTGTCTCGACCGATGACATTGGGCGCGCGATGTACAACAACGCCGCCCGGGCGATGCTGGTTCAACTCCGCAGCATCCTGAAGGGCGACACGATCGAAGAGGACCATCAGCGCGACAGGCAGTTGATTGTCCGCTACATCATGGAGAAGACGGGCGCAATCGCGATGGAAGATCGCAACGGTAAGACATACGTTGTTGTGAAAGATTACAAGAAAATGCGGGACGGCGTGGGCATGCTCCTGGCGGAACTGATGCGCATCAAGGCCGAGGGCGATTACCCGGCAATCAAGACGCTCGTCGACCAATACGGCGTCCATTTCGATCCGAAGCTGAGAGACCAGGTTGTTGCACGATATAAGACGCTGAACCTGCCGACTTACTGGGCTGGCATCTACTCAGACCTGACCGCGCAGTTCGATGCGAAGGGCGGCATAACGAAAGTGGAGATCAGTTATCCGCGCGACTATGTGAAGCAGCAGTTGGCTTTCAGCGCCATGTACGCGAAGCATTAAGCCATTCGATTGTGCGCGCCATGCCCTCATTGATAGAGACGCGAGGGGTATAGCCGAAGTCTCGCTGCGCCTTTGCAGCAGGGTACTCCTGGTTCCGTGACAACAGGTAAACTGCGTGCCGGGTGAGCATGGGACGGCCGGGGAGGATCTCGAACGCGCGGGCGAGCGGGAAAGCAAGCGTTGCCGGGATATCAATCCACGCCCGCCGCGTTCCAATGCCGCGCGCGATTCCATCCACGTAAATGCGCCAATTCACCTGTGTCCCGTCGGAAAGATTGTACGCCTGGCCGAGCGCAGCACCGCTGTGGGCGGCGGCGATCATGGCGTCGACAACATTGTCAACGTAACAGAAACCGCCCGGTGCGCGGCCTCCATCGATCACGGCCATAGTGCCTTGCCGCAGATGGGTCGCAATGGTGGTGGCGAAGTCTTTCCCGCGCGGTCCGTAGATGGTTGCCGGCCGAATGATGGTGAAGGGAAGATTCGAACGGCGCACCAATTCGTCGCCCAGAATCTTGGTGCGATTGTAGGGCAGACCTACGTCCCTGGTGGGCTCGGATTCAGAGCACGGGACGAGGGGATAGCCATATACATCCGTGGTACTCACGTGCACGAAGCGGCGAAGGGTCGGCGCCTTCGCGGCGGCTTCCAGGAGGTTTTGCACTCCCATAACGTTCGATTCGTAATAGCTCCGCCATGGCGCCCAATCCGTGGAGCGGGCGGCGCAGTGGTATATGACCGAGACGTCCTGGACCGCCTGGGCGAGCGCACCAGTGTCGGAGAGCCGCGTGGTGAGGACGCGCACAGGTTCGCCGCGCGCAGCCAGAATCTCAGCCAGACGGCCCCCCAGGAATCCGCCAGCGCCGGTGACCAGGCTGATGCTCAGCGGAGCTGCCGGAATGCGTCCAGCGCGAATTCCAGGTCTTCAACGGTGTGAGCCGCCGTGACGCAGAGGCGCAGGCGGGCCGAACCCTGGGCAACGGCTGGAAACATGATTGGCGTCACGAGGACCCCCATTTCGCGGAGACGTCGCGAGTAGATCGCGGCAGTCGGCTCGTCCGACAGAATCAAGGGGATGATCGCGGTCTCAGAAAGCCCGACATCAAAGCCAAGTTCACGAAGCCCGTCGCGGAAGAATGTGGCATTCGCCGCGACGCGTGCGACTCGTTCGGGTTCGTTTCGCAGAATCGAGACGGTTTCGCAGACGACTGCAGCAGCCGACGGGTTGAGCGCTCCCGAGAAGATAAACGGCGCGGCGGCGTGTTGGATATAGATCGCGATTTCCTGCGAACAGGCGAGAAATCCGCCGGTGGCGGGAATCGACTTGCCAAGCGAGCCTGTCCAGACGTCCACGTCATTCGGATCGCATCCGAAATGCTCATCCGTACCGCGTCCGTTTTCACCGATAACGCCGAAAGCGTGGGCGTCATCAATCATGAGGAAGCAGCCGAATTCCTTCTTCACTTCGATCAATTCCGGCAGCGGACAGATATCGCCGTCCATGGAGAACACACCATCGGCAACGATCAGCGTGCGGCCTCGAGTCGGAGACACGATGAGTTCCTGGCGCAACGAGTCCAGGTCATTATGACGGAATCGTTGGAGCTGAACACCAGCCATGCGGCAGGCGTCCACCAGGCTGCGGTGGGATAGGGAATCCAGAATTACACGATCCTGCGGAGTGAGAAGCCCGGCGATCACCGCAAGGTTCGCCAGATACCCGGAACTGAAGGTAATCGCTTCGGCAACGCCCTTGAAGGACGCGAGCTCTATTTCAGCCTGGCGGTGGAGGTCGATGGTGCCGCTCAACATACGAGCTCCACCCGTGCCGGTTCCGTACTTTCTGACAGCCTCGATTGCGGCTGCATCGATGCGCGGGTCACCGATCAGGCCGAGGTAATCGTAGGACGAGAGCAGCAGAACTTCGCGGCCCTCGGATTCAGCCCACGCGCCGGATCGGCTATCGAGTGCGATCTGGAACGGATAGAGCCCCGCTTCGCACGCGGTGTTCATCAGTTCGAAAACTCCTCGTGCACGGGAATCCACCAATCCTGTGCGCGGGAAGCTGAACGTCTTTCCTGGGGCGAAAAATCCGCTGAAGAGGTCTCCGGATGCGGAGGAAAACTCGCGGGAGTCCGCAAGAAGGAGGGTTCGGTTGTTTTTCATGCAATCGCCATGGAGGACGTTGCATTTCAGTATAGTTCAGCACGCCATAAGGATGAAAGGGCTGGTTTTACGCCAGCCCAGAGAACCCGGCTTTAATGCCAGTCCTGATGTTCGTGACGCCAGCGCCAGTACTCGCGCTGATCGCGGCGCGGAGTTCTGGAATACTCGCGGTACTCGCGCCGGTGCCGCTCTTCCAGCAACCAGTGACGATGAGCGCGAGCCTCCCGCTCGTTCCATTCGTGCCAGTCCCTGTGGTCCCGGTCGTAGTAGCGCTGGGGCGGTTGCGCTGAAAGGACGGCGGGCCCGAGAAGGGCCGCCCCAAGTATCAAAGAGTCAAGATAGCGTCTCATTGAGTCCGTCCGGTGTTAGTGCGTATCACCGTGTTCGTGGCGCCACTTCCAGTAGTTCTGCTGTTCAGACTTCTTCGCTCTGGCAAAATCGTGCTGCTGCTTCACGTGTCTTTCCGTTTGATATTGCTGATAACGCTGGTTTTCTGTGTCGTTCCACTCGTGCCAGTCTTTGTGAGTCTTGTCGTAATAACGCTGCTGGTGGTCCTGAGCCTTCATTGCGACAGGAATTGTCAGAGCGGCAGCCATTAAAAACGTACTTAGATAACGGGTCATTGTTTTACTCCTCCGGCATGTAAAGAGCAGGTGGGATGCCAGATGTACTTTTTATAATGGTTCCACACGTACGAGTCCGGTGGCCGGCGGGATGTGCTATATATGGGAATTCACGGCATATGGCATATGTAATCGCTGAACCCTGCATCGGCACCAAGGATACGGCATGCGTGGACGCATGCCCGGTGGATTGCATCCATCCCAAGAAGGACGAGCCCAAGTTTGAAGAAGTGGAACTGATTTACATCGATCCTGTGGAGTGCATCGACTGCGGAGCATGTGTTCCGGTGTGTCCCGTTTCGGCAATCTTCGCTCTCGATGATCTTCCCGAGAAATGGTCCGACTTCACCCAGAAGAACGCGGAGTTCTTCGGGCGTTAGCCGTCGTCACGTTCGCTTTCCCTTTATTGCACTTGAGTTCTGAGTAGTTTAGGGCCGGTTCCGGTTTCGCGTCGGAATTCGGTGGGTAATATGCGGTTGAGGAGATCGCATTGACCCTGACAGCTCTGGGACGCATGAACGTTCCCACACCCGGCACTCCTGTGCCACTTTCCACTGACCCAAACGCGCGCGCATGCCGCGTTCTCTTTCAGGCCGTTCCGGGGTTGACCGGTAAAGGCTATATCGGAACACCCCACATGCACACGGCCGCTCTGACCGGTGTGATTCGTGTCGTATCGCCGAATTCCGGAAGCGGGATCGCGGAGGCTTACGAAATCGTAGCGGCCGACGGCCGGGATGCCATTTCCCTGTCGCAACTCGCTATCGATATGCAGGTATCGGGCGAGGGCCTGATCGTCAGCTACTGGGTCGAATAGGACG
>JAOAPQ010000148.1 GCA_025462965.1 Bryobacterales bacterium | reverse complement strand
CCCGCTACCGAAGAAATATTGATAATTCGTCCGCCGTCCTTCAACAAGGGCAGCGCGCACTGGGTGACCCAAAACGGGCCCTTTAGGTTGGTCACGAGGATCTCGTCGATGAGTTTCGCCGGCGAGGATCCAAGGGGCGAGCCTTTCCAGATACCGGCATTGTTGATCAGGAAATCGAGCCTGAGATCGCCCAGTTCACGGAACATTGCCTCAATTTCCTCGCTGGAGCCCAGATCGGCGCGAACCAATCTCACCTCATGGCCAATCGCGGCCGTGGCTTCTTCGGCAGCGGCTCGGTTTCGATTGTAGTGCAACACAATATCCGCGCCTTCCTTTGCCAGCCGCACGCAAATCGCTCGCCCGATACCCCGTGACCCTCCTGTGATCAGTGCTGTGGTCCCCTTGAGTATTCCCATATCAGGCGCCGGTCACAATATGCAAATCACTAATTCTAAACACACTTATCCCCTCTCTTGACGCTTCCCCGATTCCGCTCGCGCTATCCTGAGCCCGGTGATCCTCACACCCATCCGCGCAACCCAAATCCCGCCCGAACCCCACTCTTTTCCACCCGAAGAACCACCCGACAAGCTACAAAAAATCGCACAATGTAGGGGGTTCTTCCTTTTCAACCTTTACACTAAAGTGAAACGTATGTGCCAAACCCAACGGCTGTCCGCATTGTGCATCATCTTGTGCGCGACCGCGCCAATCCTTGATGCCCGCCAGCCGCTTCGTGCCAGGCACGGCATGGTTGTCGCCCGCGAGCGCCACGCCACCGACGTCGGGGAGGCCGTCCTCGAATCCGGCGGCAACGCCGTCGACGCCGCCGTCGCCGTCGGCCTCACGCTTGCCGTCACCCACCCCGCCGCCGGCAATCTCGGAGGTGGCGGCTTCATGCTGATACGCTTCGCCGATGGGCGCTCAACATTTGTCGATTTCCGGGAACGCGGCCCCGGCAGCGCCTCCCGCGACATGTACCTCGACCCGGAGGGCAAGCCCACTAAGGACAGCCTGATCGGCTACCGCGCTTCGGGCGTCCCGGGCACGGTCAAAGGCCTCGAATACGCGCACCGGAAATGGGGCAGGAAGCCTTGGAAGGAACTGGTCAACCCGGCCGTCGACCTCGCTGCCAAAGGCTTCCCGGTTTCCTGGGGTCTCGCCACATCGCTCCAGTCGGAGATCGTTTCCGAAAAGCTCGCGCCCTTCGAAAATTCCAAGCGCATTTTTCTTAAGGGCGGCACGTTCTATCAACCCGGCGATCTGCTGATCCAGCCCGAGCTCGCCGCCACGCTCAAGCGGATACGCGATAAAGGCTCCAAGGATTTCTACGAGGGAGAAACCGCCAGGCTGCTTGCCGCCGACATGAAAGCCCACGGGGGACTCATCACTGTCGACGACCTGCAAGCCTACAAAGCCATCGAGCGCCAGCCGCTCCTCGGCAAATATCGAGGCTACGACATCATCACCGCGCCTCCGCCCAGCTCCGGCGGGATCGGCGTGCTCCAGATGCTCGGCGTTCTCGAAGGCACGGATTACTACAAGGGCGGCGCCGGCTCAGCGGCTGAGCTCCACATGCTCGCCGAAACCATGCGCCGTTACTTCGCCGATCGCAGCGAATACCTGGGCGACCCCGACTTCTACAAGGTCCCGGTTTCAACGCTGCTCAATCCGAAATATATCGCGACCCTCCGCGAATCCATCGACCCCGCCAAAGCCACCCCCAGCGAACAGGTCAAGCCCGGCAGCCTCACCGCTTACGAGAGCATGGAAACCACCCACTTCTCCATCGTCGATGCCGAGGGGAACGCCGTCGCCGTCACTTACACGCTCAACAGCGGCTTCGGCAGCGGCGTCACGGTGTCAAAGCTTGGCTTCCTTCTGAATAACGAGATGGACGATTTCGCGCCCAAGCCCGGCGAGCCGAACGCCTATGGCCTCATCCAGGGCGAAGCCAATGCGATCGCGCCGCACAAGACGCCGCTGTCTTCCATGGTCCCCACCATCGTCGCGAAAGATGGCAAACTCTTCCTCGTTGTCGGCTCGCCCGGCGGCCCCACCATCATTAACAGCGTTCTCCAGACCATCCTGAACACCATCGATTTCCATATGAACGCGCAGGAAGCCGTCGATCAGCCGCGCATCCACCACCAGTGGATGCCCGACGTCATCGTGCTGGAACAGAGCTTCTCACCCGACACGATGGATCTGCTCCGCGCCAAAGGCCATCAGCTACGCCCGGTTCCGACGTTCGGCGAAGTGGCCGCCATACTGTTCGATGGGGAATGGCTGCAAGGCGCGCCGGATGGCCGCGTCGAAGCCACCGCTAAAGGTTACTGATCAATCATGCAACGTGTTCTTTCGTCGCACCTCGTGGTGCAACAGCGCCTAACCATTTCCTGGCTGCAAAAAGTTCTCGATGCCGGTATTCCGGCTGTCGAAATCTTCTGCGCGCGCCAGCATATCGACTATCGCGATAAGGGGCAGATCCGGGAACTCGGCCACTGGTTCCGCGATTCGGACCTGAAACTCCATTCCATGCACTCGCCCATGTATAGTGACGAGTACTGGGGCCGCTCCGGGCCTGACGCAGTGATCACCATCACCGAGACCACCAAAGCCGAGCGCATCAGGATGGTCGATGAGATCAAGCGCGCCATTGAAATCGCCGAATCGATCCCGTTCCAGTACCTGATCCAGCACATCGGAGTGCTCCACGAAGAGTTCAGCGAGTTCAAGGTGGAAGCGGCATTTACCGCTCTCGAACAGCTCAGCCTGTTCGCCCGCCAGCGGGGCGTGAACATCCTGCTCGAGAACATCCCGAACGAACTCTCCACCGCCGCGCGCCTGCAGCACTTTCTTAAGGTGACTCATCTGGATCTGAACTTTGTCTTCGATACCGGCCACGCTCACCTCGGCGACGGAATCGAGCGCGAGTTCGAGATCATGAAGGATCGCATCCGCTCTCTCCACATTCACGACAACGATGGCAAGCAGGACAAGCACCTGTTTCCGATGGTGGCCGAGGGCGGCACCATCGACTGGCCGCGCACGATGGATCTGCTCCGCTCACGCCGGGACCAGTACCCGCTCCTGCTCGAGCTGAAAGAGAGTCCGGACTTCCCGAACCCGATCGAGATCGTTCGCGACGTCTTTCATCGTTTGGAGAACGCCTGTTTGGAAGACGCTTAACTTTAATGCCTACAAGAATCACCATTTCCGAAGCCGTCCGCCATGAAGCGGAGACGGTCGAAATAGCCGGCTGGCTCTACAATATTCGCAAGTCCGGCAAGATTGTTTTTCCGCTTTTGCGTGATGGCACGGGCCTCATGCAATGCGTCGCGGTGAAGAGCGCGTTGCCCGAAGCCCTCTTCGAAACCATCAAGAACCTGACCCAGGAATCGTCGATCGTCGTCACCGGCAAAATCCGCGCCGACGCGCGCGCCGCCGGCGGCTTCGAGATGGATGTCGAAAACCTCGAGGTGGTCCAGCGCGTCCCCGAATCCGATCCGTATCCCATCACGCCGAAGGAGCACGGCACGGAATTCCTGATGGACCACCGGCATCTCTGGCTGCGCAGCCAGCGGCAGCACGCCATCATCCGTGTCCGCCACGCCGTCATCAAGGCCGTTCGCGATTACTTCGATAGCCACGGCTTCACGCTCGTCGATACGCCCATCTTCACGCCCGCCGCATGCGAAGGCACCACCACGCTCTTCGAGGTGAACTACTTCGAGGATGAGAAGGCGTATCTCACCCAATCCGGCCAGCTCTATAACGAAGCGAACGCTATGGCCTTCGGCAAGGTCTACTGCTTTGGCCCCACCTTCCGCGCCGAGAAGTCCAAGACCCGCCGTCACCTCACGGAATTCTGGATGGTCGAGCCCGAGATGGCCTATGCCGATCTCGAAGAGGTAAAACGCGTTGCCGAAGAAATGCTTCTCTTCATCACGGCGCGCGTCCTCGAAACCCGCCGCGAAGAGCTCAAGGTTCTCGAGCGCGACGTCGCGAAGCTCGAATCCGTGCAATCTCCATTCCCGCGCATCGGCTATGACGAGGCCGTCAAAATCCTGCAAGCCAACGGCAGCGAGATCCAATGGGGCGGGGATTTCGGCGGAACCGACGAAACCATTCTGACGCAGCAGTTCGACCGCCCCATCATGGTGGATCGCTTCCCTTCCGCCATCAAAGCTTTCTATATGGCGCCCGACCCCGACCGCCCCGAAGTGGCCCTCGGCGTCGATGTCCTCGCACCCGAAGGGTATGGCGAGATCATCGGCGGCGGACAGCGCGTCCACGACCCCGAACTTCTTCTCCGACGCATCGAAGAGCACCAGCTTCCAAAGGAAGCGTTCAATTGGTACCTCGATCTTCGCAAATACGGCACCGTCCCGCATGGCGGCTTCGGCATGGGTATTGAGCGTTGCGTAGCCTGGATCTGCGGCCTGGAGCACATCCGCGAAACGATTGCCTTTCCCAGAATGCTGTACCGCCTGCGGCCGTAATCCATGAAACAATCTCACATCGCTCTCATCGGCGCGCCCCTCGACCTGGGCGCGGACCGTCGCGGCGTCGACATGGGCCCGTCCGCCCTCCGCGTCGCCAACCTGAATAAGAAACTCGCCGCCCTCGGCTATGAAGTCGAGGATCTCGGCAATGTCGCCGTCGAACAGCAGGAAAGCCTGCCGGAAGGACCGCGCCACGCCAAGTATCTGCCGCAGATCGCCGCCACCTGCGAGCGCCTGGGCCAAATGGTCGCAACCGCGCTCGGCGAGAACAAAGCCCCGCTCGTGCTCGGCGGCGATCAGATC
>JAOAPQ010000101.1 GCA_025462965.1 Bryobacterales bacterium | reverse complement strand
AGGGAGTCCTGGTCTCCCGGAACTCGAACGGCATAGCCATCGATTAATTCATTCACCGCAAGGAACTCCGACTTAAACCGGGCAAGCAGAGTGCGTTCGCGCTCACGAAACTCCGGGTCGGTCAAGCAGCAAGCGATCATGAATTGATTCTATCCGGCGTTGCTGATGGATCTATTACGATATGAACCGGCGTTATTCCCTGATGTCTTCCGCGGCCGCGATTGCCGCCGCCTCCCGTTCACGTGCGGCCAAAGAGCCCGAACGACACCGTGCGCGTCGCGTGCGTCGGCGTCCATGGGCGCGGGCAACGACCACATCCGCGCCTACTCCGCGATGTCGACGCATCCGTGCTCAACAAACGCCTGGGCGAGATCGAGACCGCTGGCAAGAAACGCCCGGCCGGTTACTCCGATCTGCGCAAGCTGCTTGAAGATAAGTCGATCGATGCTATCTCGATCGCCACACCCAACCACTCACACACGCTCCAGACGATCTGGGGCTGCCAGGCCGGCGAAGATGTTTACGTCGAGAAGCCGTGCTCGCACAATATGTTCGAAGCGCGCCAGATTGTCGCGGCCGCGCGCAAGTACAACCGGATCGTACAACAGGGCAGCCAGAGCCGCTCGGCCGCGGCGCTGCAGGACGGCGTGCAGAAAATGCGCAACGGCTTCCTTGGGGACGTCTACATGGCCCGCGGCCTCTGCTACAAATGGCGCGACACCATCGGGCGCACATCGGCCTCGCCCGTTCCTGAGGGTGTCGACTACGATCTGTGGCTCGGGCCCGCGCCAAAACACGAGTTTACGAAGAACCGATTTCATTACAACTAGCACTGGTTCTGGGACTACGGGAATGGCGACCTGGGTAATCAGGGTATCCACGAAGTCGATATCGCGCGATGGGGTCTGGGTGTGAAAATACCCGACGAAGATCTCGGCCATCGGCGGTCACTTTATGTTCGATGACGATCAGGAGACGCCCAACACTATCACTTGCAGCTACGAGTTCGATGACGGCGGCAAGAAGAAGATGATGGAGTTCGAAGTTCGGCACTGGATGAGCAATCATGAGGGCGGAATCGGAGAAGGGCGCGCGGGGCGGAAGGATCCCAATACGATCGGCAATCTGTTCTATGGTTCGAAGGGTTATATGGTGATCGATGGCTACACCAAGTACCCCACCTTCATGGGCAAAGAGCAGGAGCCGGGCCCGACGATGTCAAAGGGCGGGAACCACTTCGCCAACTTCATCGAAGCCACGCGGTCGCGCAAACTCGCGGATCTGAACGCCGAGATCGAAGAGGGTGCACTCTCGACCAATCTGGTGCATCTCGCCAACATTTCCTATCGGGTGGGCCGCACGCTGAATTACGATTCCGCAACGCACACGGTGAAGAACGATCCCGAGGCGAATCGGCTGTTCACGCGCAACTACCGTGCGCCGTTTATCATTCCGAAACTGGTCTGACGCGGGGGTTTTTCAGCCCGGTTTCCAACTTATTCCGCACTTCGCGCGCCACGCGGGCGGCGAGGTCTTCTCTTTGGAGAAAGGCGCGAACGGCGTTGGGGTCGGTTTTTGTGAGTTCCCGCAGCGCCCACGAGAGCGCCTTCACCACCATATCGTCCCGATCTTGCGCGAGTTGGCCGCAAAGTGCAAGAATGCGTGGCGCGTCGCCGTCGGCGCCTCGCCGTCCGAGGGCGACCGTGCTGACCAGCGCGGCGCGCCGCCACCACCGGTTTTCGCGGTTTGCCCACTCAAGGGTGGTGTCGTCGCCGATCTGGCCGTCGCGCCAGGCTGGACCGGAGAGGTAGCATGCGAACGTATCCACTGAGGCCCAATCGGAAAAGCCGGCGGCAAGCTGCTCCAGGTGGACCGCACGCAGGCTTCTTCGGGCTGCGTCATGATGACTTACGAGTTCGTAGGCCACGAACCGGTGCATGGGATCCGGGGTCTCCAACAGGCGTGAGGCAATTGCCCGTACCTCGGCGGCAGCCGCATCGGTGAGCGTTTTCGAAAGCTTTCGGCGGTAGCGACGGACGGGCCCAATGCTGAGCGACGGGAGCGCGCGCAAGCCTGCGATCGCCTCGGTGGTGAAAGCGCGGGTATCCATTGATCAGGAAATGAAACACGGCTATCGCTCCGTGTCCTTACGTACACCAGCCCCAGTGAACCTAGAATTGCGTGATGCTCAGGGTGTTGCCGTCGGGGTCTTTGAACCAACCGATCCGGGCGCCGCCCGGCGATTTCCAAATGCCAAGATCGTCCTGGTTCATGCCGGGAAAGCGTTCCAGTTCAACGCCTGTCTTGCGAAGCTCCGCGGCGGCCGCCTCGATATCCGAGACACGCCAACCCAGCACAGTGTATTTCGCGACCGTCACTTCGGCGACCTTCGCGACCCTCAGCATCGTCCCGTGCGCGTCGAACACGACTGCGAACGGATCCTCGCTGATCAGTTCGAGACCCAGCGTGCCGCCATAGAACATCTTCGCGCGGGAAGCATCGCGCGTGGCAACGAAAGCGATCAGGTCGAAAGTGCCGAACAACAAGGCCTTACAGCAATCGGAAATTGACTTCGATGGTTGCCTGGACCGCGACGGGCGATCCGCTCTTCAAACCCGGCTTGAACTTCCATTTCGCCACGGCTTCCATGGCTTTCTCATCAAGTCCCAGCCCCAGGCTGCGTACTACCTTGATGTTGGTTGCATGACCATCCGGCCCCACAATCAACGAGATCAGCACGGTTCCGGAATATTTCGCCTTCCGGGCTTCTTCGGAGTACTCGGGATCTACCTTATAGAGAACCTGCGGGGCGGAAACGCCGCCGCCGACACGGTATACACCCCCGCCGACGCCGCCACCCTCACCCGGGCCGTAACCGCCACCTTTTCCCGAACCAACGCCGCCGCCGGTACCGCTCCCCAGTCCGGCGCCGCTGCCGGTACCGTTGGAGGGAAGTCCGAGTTTGGCCAGCGGATCGCCGTAGTTATCCATCTTGACGTTGGGGAGAGGAGCGTCGGGCGGGACTATGATCGTGGGCACGACTGCAAGCTTGGGGGTCTGGTTTACCACCACGGAAGGTGGAATAAACTGCTTCAGCGCGCGCTTAGGCAACTGGCCCTTAGCCACCGGAAGCGGAGCTTTCGCACCACCGCCGCCGCCACCCTGGTTGGTTTGGGCTTTAGGCGGTTGCTTGGGTTTATATGGCTCCAGATTCGGATCCAGAATGTGGACCGACTCCTTCACCGCTTTCGTGATCGCCTCGTGCTGTGAGAAGACCGTAAATAATAGAGCCACAACGCCAATCTGCAGGCCCACCGAAGCGCCTAGCGACCGGTTATCGCGGCTGTACAGGCCCCAGATGTCCTTCACCGCGACGGGCTTCGAAGTAACCTCCAAAGGAGGCAACTTCGGCGGGTGGATCATCTCCTGCACGTTCTGGTAAAGGGATTTGTACCAAGGCTCTTCAGTATCGGGCGCGAGCAGACGATCAAGATGATCGTCAGGCTCCGTCGCGATCTTGGGGCCTACAGGCGCCTCAGTTGCTTGGGCCGAAACATCGTGTTGGAGAAGCTCAGGCATAGCGATTGATTTAGGTCGCTCATGACGTACCGGCGGACAGCACACCAGAGCGGTTATCCAGTGAGGACGTATGCAAATTGCGGTCCGTTACGAAATTTGGAATTTCACCGCGGACCGTCATCTGTTTGGATTCTAGCACAGGGGTTTTCAACCGACTTCCTCAAATACCAAATATGGGATTTCGCGCCCGGAAGCCACCATGTTACACAAGAGTATGCGTCTGGTCCGCGCCCTCTCCGCGTTTCTCACTCCTTTGCTTCTTTTCCATCCGGCGCAAGGCGCGGGGCCGCGCAAATTGATCGTCATCTGCATTGACGGGTTGGATGCGCGCTTCCTAAAAGATACGGACAAAGTACATATAAAGATACCGGTCATTCGAAAGCTCATGCGGCAGGGCGTGGTGTCGGATGGGGTGATCGGCGTTCTCCCGGGTGGCTCATGGGCCGCGGACACTACAATCGTGACAGGGCTGACGCCCGCGCAACATCTGGTCTCCGCTGA
>JAOAPQ010000095.1 GCA_025462965.1 Bryobacterales bacterium | reverse complement strand
CAGATTGCCGGCGCGGAATTCCGTGTCATTCAGGAGGTCGCGGAATAAGGGAAGGTTGGTCGCGATTCCGCCTACGTGGTACTCACCGATGGCACGGAGCGCGCGGGCAATGGCGTAGTCGCGCGTTTCGGCCCAGACGGCCAGCTTCGCCAGCATCGGGTCATGTTCGAGTGGCACTGTCCAGCCTGGGTACACGCCGGAATCGAGGCGAACGCCCGGACCCGACGGCTCGGCCAGCGAAGTGATCTTTCCCGGCGATGGCAGGAAGTGATTGTCCGGGTCCTCCGCATAGACGCGGCATTCCAGCGCAGCGCCGTACCAGCGCACGTCAGCCTGCGAGAGGGCCAGCGTTCTTCCCGCCGCGACTTCGACTTGCAAGCGAACCAGATCGAGCCCCGTCACCAGTTCCGTCACCGGGTGCTCCACCTGCAGCCGCGTGTTCATTTCGAGGAAGTAGAAGCGACGGTCCGAATCGACCAGGAACTCGATGGTGCCGGCGTTGTAATATCCGGCGGCGCGGGCAACGCGGACCGCGGCTTCTCCCATCGCCGCGCGCATCTCCGGATGGCGAGCGACCAGGGGCGACGGGCACTCTTCGATCACTTTCTGATGGCGGCGCTGGATAGAGCATTCGCGTTCACCCAGATGAATGATATTGCCGTGCTGGTCGCCGATGAGCTGAATCTCGATGTGGCGGGGATGCTCGATCAGCTTTTCGACATAGATGGCGGGATCGCCGAAAGCGCGCTCGGCTTCGCTCGATGCGTCGCGGAAGGCGGGTTCCAGATCAGGCATTCGATCCACGCGCCGCATCCCCTTGCCGCCGCCGCCCGCGACAGCTTTGAGCATCACGGGAAACCCCTTTTCGTGGGCGAACGCGACGGCAGCCATCGGATCGGTAAGACCTTCCCGCGTGCCGGGAACGATGGGAGCCCCGGCAGCGCCCGCGATCTCCCGCGCGCCTGTTTTTGAACCCATCTTGCGGATGGCGTCCGACGAAGGACCTATGAACACGATTCCCGCCTGCTCGCAGGCAGCGGCGAAGTTGGCGTTCTCGCTGAGGAAACCATAGCCGGGGTGAATGGCCTCGGCTCCGTGGCGCCGCGCGGCGTCCAGGATAGCGGAGATGTCCAGATAGCCCGGTACTTCGGCAGCCTCGTCGGCCCTGCGGACGTGAAGGGCGGCACGATCAAGTCCGGCATAAACCGCGACCGTGCGGATGCCCATTTCGCGCAAGGTACGGATGACACGGACGGCAATTTCACCGCGATTGGCGATTAAAACCTTCTGGAACACGCAGTCGCGATTGTAACGCGGGTTAAGATAGTAGGAAAGGTGGATAAATGACCAAACCCTATCAGGAGATGACATCCGCGGAGAGATTGGCAGACCGCATTGCGAAAAATCGTGAGATAGACCGCCGAGTGCAAGACAACAAGGCTTCTTTCAAAAAGCCGGCTGAAATTGCAGGGCGGCAAAAAGCGGTGCGTAGCGTTTTGGATAAATTTCACGAGATTAAGAGGACTGAGGGAATCGACGCAGCATCCGATTTTGTGAAAAACCGCAACAAATAGAACTAGAATTCGGCGCGCAGGCGGGCGCCGAAGCTTCGCGGAGGTGCCAGGGCGGTTCCGGAGAGGAAGCCCGCGAAGTTGATGATGTTCAGGCGATCGGTCATGTTGAGGACATCTGCCTGCCAGGTGATAACGCGGCGTTCGCGGCGCCAGAGATCGATGCCCAGGGAGGCGTCGAGCGAGAAGGATGGATTTACGCGGCCACGCTCGAAGTTGATCTTGTTGAGCACGGCGGCGCCGTATTGGGAGATGAGAAACGGCAGGGTCTCACCGTTCGATTCGAACGGCAACCCGCTGTTATATGACGCGCTCCATGAGGTCCAAACGCGGGGGTGAATCTGGTACCGCACCATCGCGCGCGCGGTGTTGCGCTGGTCTTGTGTGATAGGGAAGCGATCGGTGGCGGCCAGCAACGCGGCGGAGCCATCGTCCAGGAAGAGGCCTCCGGCGATCGGGAATTCCGCGATACCGCGTTGATTCGTGTAGCTGATATATCCGGAAAACGGTCCCCAACGCGGCGCTTGCAGTTTGACTTCAACGCCGCGAATGCGCGCGCTTTTAAATGCGATAGGAAAGCTGACACCCGTGTTTTCCAGCAGACTGTCGTCGTGAAAATTGTGAATGTCGCGCAGAAAATAGCTGGCGTCGAGCCGCAGGTGCTTTACGAAAGCCTGTGTAAAGCCGGCCTCGTAGTAATTACCGTGCGAAGGCCGCACCGGCAGATATAAGCCTGCGTTGTTCAGCGCGCGCGTCTGAGGAGACGCCGAAACCAGGATATTCTCGAACGCCGGCGTACCGAACGTCCTGTCATAAGAGGCGTGGAACACCGTGGAGGTAGAAGGAATGCTCCATGACGCGCCGAGGCGTGGACTCCATGCCGTCTCGTCCACCAGCAGGGAATAGTGATCGAAGCGCAGACCCAGACTGAGGGTGAGATTGCCGAGCCGTACCAGGTCCTGCCCATAAGCGGATTGCTCGCGGTCGAGGCCATGGCCCCGGAACGAGAAATCGGCTGGCGTATCGCGGTCGAAGATCCGGAAACCGCCCACCCGGTAGGCGGTGATGTGGAATCCGAAATCTTCATTGAGGGAAGCGTAGCGGAAATCCGCTCCCGCCTTCCATTCGTTGTGGCCGTGGTGGCCGGCGATGCTGGTATTGGCGTACGCTTCGCGGAGTCCCCGCGTCTGGCGCGGCGCGATCGGAGTAGAGAGAGGGTTTGACCATAAGTCCGCGGTGACATCGCGCACCATGCCGCGGATGGCGCCGAGAATCGCCGGAGAGAAGACGTGTTGGTAGGAGATCTGTCCGGAGGTCTCCCGACTGGTGCGATCTTCCCGCTGTCCGGCCGTTTGCTGAATAAATTCGTTGGGGACCAGCAAGTGCGTCACGCGACGGCTAACCGAGAGGCGAATACGATCTGCATCGCTGAGGTCGCGCTCCAGCGTTCCGGTGAAAGAACCGTTCGATGCGTGGTTGGTGTAGTTCGCTGTGACGGGCGGGTCAAGATAGCGATCGGTCAGAAACGATTCCGCGTTGAGGGACGCCGTCGTCTTACCGGTGACGTATTGCGCGGAAAGATATCCGCCAACGGTATCGAAGCTGCCACCCTGCGCGACCGCGATGCCGTGAAAACCCGGCGACGCGTTGTTGTCCGTCGTGATCTCGATGACGCCGCCGACCTTCTGGCCGAACTCGGCCGGGATACCGCTGGTGTAGACCTTCACCGCTTGGACGTCGTCTATTTCGACGTTGGGCGCGAAAGCGGGCGAGCGATTATCCTGCACGGGAAAACCGTTGATGATGTACTGCGTCGCGTATTCGGATTCGCGCGGGTGGAGAACGCCATTGGCTTCGAGTATCCAGCCGGGCTGCATGGCGATGAGGTCGAGGAGGCCGCGTCCGGCCTGGCTGGCCACATGTTCTTTGAGTTCCTGCGCGCCGACGTAGTACGTGGTGGAGGTGCGGTCCGGATCCACGAGCGTTTCGGAGTCTTTAATATCCATCGAAGTCGCGACAGGTTGGATCGAGAGCGTGACCGCGTAGTCCTTCGGAAGCGCTGAGCGGACTTCGACTAGGGCCGAAGAGGGGTTGAAG
Source organism: Bryobacterales bacterium (assembly GCA_025462965.1). GTDB lineage: Bacteria > Acidobacteriota > Terriglobia > Bryobacterales > Bryobacteraceae > JALYXI01. The sequence goes on along the minus strand of JAOAPQ010000095.1, from coordinate 7,289 downwards.
CTGGCTTGCTCGACGTGCAGGCGGTAAAAGCCGAATGGTAAATTCCTGAACGAATAGCGGCCTTCCGCGGGCAGTTGGACCGTCTGGCGTGTGTTGCTGGAGTCGCTCGAGATTTGCACGGTGGCGGGAAGCGGGGCGCCCGTGGTGTCTTTAACGGTGAGGCGCAATTCTCCGCTCTGAGCGTAGAGGTGCGCGGCTATGACGAGCAGGAAGATAGTCTTCGGCATGGCGCGCCAACTTACTGAAGCCTGTGCTTACAGCTTTAATTCCCATCCTTTTCGAAAGACGGGTTTTACATAATTGTTCGCCTCGGCGCTGTTCGTGAAGCGCAGATTCTCGCTGTCCCATTGCAGCTTTCCGGGCACCCGGAAGGCGATGACTCCGAGGAGCATCCATTCGGCGTAGGGACCCGAGATGCTGAAGTTGGAGCATGAGGGTTCGCCGCCCTTGCAGGAGCGGACCCAATCGAGCATGTGGCCGGGCGAGCGCGTGAGCAATTGCGGCGGCAGCGTATAATCGTGCCACCTCGCCGCCGGGAGGAGTTGCACCCCTTCGCCACGTTCCACTGTGGACATCAGGCCTTTCGTTCCCACGAAGACCGCTCCGTTGCCGGTGAGCACTCCAGGTTGATTCGGGACCCGGCCCGGGCCGTACACGGCGACACCGGGACCACCGGCCCCGGTGCGCGGTCCACCCGTCGGACGAGGAGCGGCGGGCGGCGCTCCAGGGGGTCTTCCGCCGCCGGCGCGGCCTCGGCCTTTCTCGACCAGGTTGTTCGCGGGAGGCAGGATGGTCTCATCTTCCATGCCTGGGACTTTGTAAGCCTCGGGATCGCCCGGACGCGCGGAATCGTGCCAGTAAACCGCGACGGGCGGCATTTCCCCGCGGGCGGGGAACTCGAAGCGGATGATCGCGCGGTCGGGGAAGCTCAGGCTGCTCTTGCCTTCCTCGCGCATCAGTTCGACGCTGGAAGGCGCGCCAAGCTGCATCGCGAGATTGACCGGGCCCATGGTGTGGATGCCCCAGTTTCCAATCTGTCCGGTGCCGAAATCGAAGAAGCCGCGCCAATTGTAAGGCGTATATTCCACGCTGTAGGGGCGCATGCCGGCATCGCCGAGCCAAAGGTCCCATTCGAGCGTGCTGGGCACAGCGGACTCGGGCGGTGGCTCCTGCAAGCCCGTCGGGTGGGTACCAGGCGAAGCGGAGACATGCACTTCCGTGACGTCGCCGATGGCTCCGGACCAGACGATTTCAGCCGCAACCCGGATACTCTCATGCGAATATCCCTGGTTGCCCATTTGCGTTGCGACCTTGTACTTAACGGCGGCGTCCTGAAGCAGGCGGGCCTCCCACGGCGTTCGCGTGAGCGGCTTCTCGACATAGACGTGCTTGCCGTGCTGCATGCAGGCGAGGGCGATGGTGGCGTGCATGTGATCTGGAACGCCGACGGTGCATGCGTCGATATTTTTACCTTCCTTTTCCAGCATCACGCGGAAGTCTTTGTACTTTGGTTGCTTATCGAAGCGTTTGAAGTTGGCAGCGGCGCGGACTTCGTCCACGTCGCACAGCGCGACGATGTTTTCCGTGCGGGCGGCATCTACCAGGTCCACGCCGCCCTGGCCGCCGCAACCAATGGCGGCGACATTCAGCTTGTCGTAATAGGGCTTATAGCCGGCGGCGCGGAGCGACGCGACCGATCCGAAGCCCGCTGCCGGAACCGCACCGGCCAGTAGTGCGCCGAAAAAGAAATATCGTCTGGAGACGCCGCTATCGTTCATGGATATTGGATCTATCTTATACCTACCGGACGCTTTGCTTGCTCGTCAGTGTTTCGATTACTCGGCCCCGCGCAGGTTCGGAAATACAGCGGCCAAAGTGCGTGGGCCAACAGCGGAATCAAAAAGGAGCGGCGAATAAGATTGAAGAGTCGCGATGTAGGACTCGGAGTAACGCTCGCGGTTTTTCCCGGCGGCGCGGATCAGCAGAGAGAATGAGCTTCGTTCAATCAGTTCTTTCAGACTTGTCTCGCGGCTGTCCAATTGTTCCATAATCGTCATCGCGCGGCGGGCGAAGTGGAATGTGCGGTTTGTCAGTTCATCCAACGTTCCGCGTCCGGCGGCTTCCGTGAACAGGGTCATGGCACCGCCTTCCAGATCTTCCGCAACATCTTGCAGATCATCTCCCAGTTGCAGCAAAACGCCCCAGATGAACGCGAACCTTGCTTCGCACGCGCTGAGGCTTCCGGCCGCAAGGTAAGCGTCGGCGAGAACGGAGGCCCCACCCTTTGCGAAAAGGAGGGGCAGCGGATCGAGACATCCCCGGACCAGCCGCAGACTCTGCTCCTGGGCGTGATGGATATCGAGCAGACTTTCAAAGATTCGTGGATGTTCAGCGCGGGTGTACTGCGATTCGATGAGCGCGACCAGGCGCCAGGCTGCCTCCTCACATGAATTGGTTGCGGGCACCGGTTCACCGGAGAGGCGCCGGCGGAAGTTGCGTCTGAATGCCAGTTTGTCGTCGCCGGAGAGGCTGGGGTCGTCCAGATAATTGTCGCTATAGGGGTAAAGCATGCTATAGGCAAAGATGGCCGGGGTGAGGTCCATGGGCTGGCCATAGAGGGATTGGAGGCCGCAAGCGGTCCAGGCGTTCCGGCACGCCTGCAAGATATCGGCGTCCGTGATCTGCGGATCGAAGCGGCGGGCCTGTTTATCGAGCGCCGGACCGATGCGCGCGAAGCCGCCATCCAGCAAGAGTGTGGCGTGGCGATCCTCCAATGACAGAGCGGAGCGTGCGAAGCGGACGAAGGCGGAGGCGATGAACGCATGGCTCTTTTCGCGATCAGCGTCTGAGGCGTCAGGCCGTGGGATGTGCGTCCGGAGCGCTTCGCCGGATTGCGCTAGATGTGCCTCGTTTGCCGATTGCTCCGCGGGTGTATATTCGCGCCCAGGGGCTGTGAAGGTGGTGGCGCATTCGCGCCAAAGGGTGAGGGATTCGGCAAGTAGATCGGCTATGGGCATGGCTGCGGGCGGTGCTAGATGAGGGCAGCGCGACGCCAATTGCCGACCTTAGTGCGCGCAAAGAGATACACCGGTTTCATTGTGCTAGTATCAGTCCAACTTGCACCGGTTTCCTATATTTTCTTGGCCCAATGAAACTGGAACTATGAGAAGGAACCTGGTCTGGTCAGCTTTCACTCCACTATTCCTGGCAGCTCTGGCTTTAAGCGCCGCCAATGCACAAGATACTGCGCAACACCGCGCGACGCTGCCTCCGCTTCCGGCGCCCCTCTCAGTGCCGAAGCCGGGTCCGGCGGCCGACGCGCCGTATGCTCCGTCGCCCATCCTGCAGGGCGGTGTGGTAGTTCCTCTTTATCCGCCCGGCTCGCCCTTCCTCAAAATGGAGCGCATCCGCGAGCCCGAGCAGTACAACATGAGCCAGTCGGTGCCGGGGAGAATCAACAGCATAGTCAATATCCACAACCCGTCCATTGAAGTGCACACGGTGGATCCCGGCCTCAACACCGGTGCTGCGGTGATCCTGGCTGCGGGCGGCGGGCACAACACGTTGAATGTCGGCGGCGAGAGCGCCGATTTCGTTCCCTTTTTCTACAACTATGGCGTGAACACGATCATTCTGCGGAATCGCCTGCGCCGTGACGGTTATGACCCGCGGACGGACGAAGTGAACGACGCCCTACAGGCTATCCGCATGGTTCGCGCTTACGCGAAGGAGTGGCGCATCGACCCCAACAAGATCGGTATCATGGGCTTCTCGGCCGGCGCGGAACTATCCGCTCCGGCTGCGGTCTTGTTCGATGACTTTGACAAAAAGAACAACGACCCCGGCGATCCTCTGGCCGGTATCACTTCGCGGCCTGACTTCACGGGCATCATCTATCCCGGTCCGTCCCCCTTCGCACGCAATCGAACTCCCCCGCCGATTCCACGCAATGTTCCTCCCGCATTCATCGCTTGCGGCGGGTCGGGTGATCGGGTTCATGCCATCTGGGCGATAGAATATTTTTCCGCGATGCTGGCGATCGGGGTGCCGAATATTGAGATGCACATTTACGGCAATGGTCGGCACCCGGGCGACCCGCTGCCGGATGGCAGCCGCATGACGGGTGGTTTGACCGACCGCAGAGACACTCCATTTGGCACTTGGCAGTACCGTTTTCTCGACTGGTTTCGCGATCTGGGATTTCTGCAAAAGCCGGGAGTGGAAACCAAGGCCGCGAGAGATGTTGCCGCTTTCGTGACTCAGCCTGCGCCCCCGGGAGGCGCGGTCCGATAGCAGTGATAGACCAAGTTAGAGGTGCGTGTTGCTAGCCGTGGCCGAGTTTCATTAGCCAGGCTAGGCCAAACAGCGCCGCCAGGAAGCACCCGAAACAATAGGCTCCATAGCGCAGCCGCTCGTTGTCGGTGCGTTTCGTGACAACGCCCAGCACCACGGACGCGAACAGCGCAAACAGAAATGCCGCCTCGAAATGAGAAAGGTTCATCCTCGGCATCTCAGTCCTTCTTCCCAGTGGCGATTTCGAATGCATCCACCATCGCCAAAACGTTCATCAGGCCAGCCGTCACCAGAAACTTGGTTCCATAATCATGAACGTGGCCCGCGACATCCGGCTGCGCGTAACCAAGCATCGTCGTTAACAGATAAAGCACTCCCGCCGAAAGGTTGCTCAGGAACCCGCCATAGTTGATGACGGTCGTGAGCAAATCCCCCTTCTCGGGATGGAACATCGCTCCGCGCATCAGCAATCCGAAAACGAACATCACCGTGACGGAAACCAGTAGAAGCGCCGCGCGTCCGCGTTTTTTTAAAAGGAAATGCCCGCCCCCCGGGATCAGCCAGCCCACAATCACCGGGGCGGCCCACATGCTTATCGGCGGAGTCGGCTCCTTCTTTGAAACTTGAGTTGCCATGGGAACTATTACGAGGTTAACATGCTCACCGTTCGCCCCATTTCAGCTTCTGGCGGAGCACATCGAAGAACATCTGTTTCGGCGGACTAACCAGGTGCAGGCTGTGTGCCGAGCTGCGGCACGCGATCCGGTCGTTTTCCCGCAGCGGCTCGCCTACCTGCCCATCGATCGTGAGGAAGGACGACTGGTCTTCCGCGCGGCAAACCACGGTAATCACGCTCGAGGAGTTGACGATCACAGGCCGATTCGTCAATGTGTGCGGGCAGATAGGGGTGATGCACGCAGCTCCCACGCTCGGATAAATGATGGGACCGCCGGCCGAAAGCGAATACGCCGTCGAGCCGGTGGGTGTCGAGACGATCAGGCCATCCGCCTTATAGGAGCAGACGAACATTTCATCCACCCACGCCTCCAGGTCGATCATGCGGGCGATGGACGACTTAGTAATCACGACGTCGTTCAATGCCTCGTACCGTGATTTAGTGCGGCCTTCGCGCAGAACGTCAACTTGCAGCAGTTTCCGTTTCGCGATGCAAAGTTCGCCGTGCAACGCCCGCTCGAGCTCGGGAAATAGCTCCTCCTTTGTAATGGCCGTCAGAAATCCCAGTCCACCCAGATTCACGGCGAACAAGGGAATCTCCCGGCCGCCGATCGCGCGAGCGGCTGAAAGGAGGGTGCCGTCTCCGCCCATCACGATCACCAGGTCGCAGCCCTCAGGCACCGCCGGCCGGTCCAGACCGTCCGGTTCGTGGAGATACTCCGCCGTTTCATGATCGCACCGCGTCGTAATACCGTGATCCCGGAGCCAGAAAACCACTTTGGGCACAAGGTCGACCGCCGCCCCGATTCTGGGTTTTGAAAAGATGCCGACGGTCTTAATGGTGAGCATAAAGAAGGAATTCCTTGTTGCCTTCCGTTCCGAGAATGGGACTGGGCATCAGTGCGGTTTCGAAACCATGCGCATGGACGACCTCTTCCACCCGGCGGCAGGCCTGTTCGTGAATCGCCGGATCGCGCACGATGCCGCCCTTCCCCACTTCGCCCTTTCCCGCTTCGAACTGCGGCTTGACCAGGATGATCATCCGCCCCGAGGGCTTGAGCAGCGGCAGAACTGCCGGAAGGATAAGAGTCACCGAGATAAAGCTTACGTCGCAGACCGACAGATCGACAAGTTCTCCTATGTCATCGAAGGTAAGCTCTCGTGCGTTCAGTTGCTCCCTCACGTGCACTCGTGGGTCCGTGCGCACGCGCCAGTCGAGCTGGTTGGTGCCTACATCAATGGCGTGTACCCGCAAGGCCCCGTGCTGTAGGAGGCAATCCGTGAATCCGCCGGTGGACGACCCTACGTCGAGACAGACAAGCCCCTCGGGATTTACCCCAAAGCGCTCCAGCGCGCCCTCTAGTTTGAGACCGCCACGGCTGACGAACCGGGGCGGGGAAGCGACCTCCAACGGCGCTTCGGGATCCACGGTCTGGCCGGGCTTGGTCGCCTTTTGTCCTGCGACCATCACGCTTCCCGCCATGATCAGCGCCTGCGCCTTTTCCCGCGACTCGGCCAACCCGCGCCCCACCAGCAATAAATCGAGACGCTGTTTCATTCTTTGTTTCTGCCCTGCGATCCCGATCGCCGGTTCTTTTGATAGTCTAGTCGAATGCGAATTTCGAGCGTCGCGGCCGCAAGCTGAGATACGTACTTGTAACCGTTCTGGCGCTCTCGGGTTGCGCTCGCTGGCCGGAATCCTACCCTCCACCCGAGCAGCGGAAGCCTGTCCTGCAACGCCGGATCATTATGGTCGCGATGAACGATCCGGACGTCGACCAGTACACGGTCAAGGATTTCGCGCCGGCTGTACCGGGCATTTATTGGCGTTGGACATATGACCGGCCCGAACTCAGGATCTGGCTCAAACAGGCGGCGAACCTTCGCGTAGCCATGGATTTCGGCATTGTCGCGGAGACATTCAAGACAACAGGGCCCGTGACTGTCACCCTCTTCGTGAACGGGAAGGCGGCAGTCTCGAAAAAGTATAAAGCTGCGGGCGATTATCATCTGGAAGCGCCGGTGCCGGCGGGCTGGATCACCGCGCCAGGGTTCGCAACGGCAGCTGCCGAAGCGCGTCCCATCTGGATCGCGCCAAGGGACGGCCAGCATCTGGGACTTGTCATCGTGCGGGCGGGGTTCTTGTAGATGCCGAAAGCTCTTTCGATCATCCTGAGCGCCCTCTTCACAGCTGCCGCGTGCTGGTCGGCAGGTAAGATCTTTCTCGCGCACTTGCGCGTGAAGCTCTACGCGGGCGAGGAGCAGTTCTTTCGCTTCGTCATCGGCAGCGCGTGCTTCAGCTTGCTGGTGTTTTGCCTTAC
>JAOAPQ010000044.1 GCA_025462965.1 Bryobacterales bacterium | reverse complement strand
CCTGCCGCGACCGGCCCAGCGCCCGTGTTGACGGTCATCGAAGCGTTCGGAACTCCAGCCGCTGAGATCCGGTTCGTGATCGGCACGGACAGTGTGACAGTCACATTGGCGGCGACCACCGTCGCCGGCGTTCCTCCGGAACAAGTGAGTACGATATTTCCTACGGGTTCAGTGAGGCCTTCGAGCCGTACGTTGAGGTTGGTAGCGGTTGTGGCACAAGTCAGAGGCGCACTCTGAGCCGCCAATGACGAGGCGGAGACCAGCGCGAAAGCAATGAGAAGTAAAAAGCGGATATTTGGGCCGGTTGGTCCTTTACCACTCCGAGTAGGGGGTTCCATCGAGACTCATCTTATCCGATCCGCTGCGTACGTCAAAAATCCCCGGTTCAGTTGAGTTCACGGCCTGCCCTGCGTCTTCCTGAATGATCTTCCACGAATCGCTGCTGCCCGTCACCGGGTCGCGCGGGACTTCGCGCAAATAACCTTCGCTCACCAGGTCGTGAAGAGATTGGGGGGCTTTCTGCTTGTCGTAGCTGTACTCATCAATCACGGTGCGGATGGTGAAGAGGTTGTTGTGGAGCACGCTCTCTTTGGCGCGAATAACGGACTTCTGGTAATACGGAATAGCCACGGCAATCAGGATCACGATGATCGCCATGACGATCATGATCTCGATCAGCGTGAAGCCGCGCCGCGCGAGCAGGCCTCGTTTCTTACTGCTCGGAATAGGGAGTTCCATCGGAAGCCTTCTCGCTGCTCTTGGTGTACACGTCGAAAACGTTCTGGCCGCCCCAACCCTGGCTCTTGGGATCGTCCTGCATGCTGCGCTTGCCCCAGTCGAACGAGTTAGTCATGGGGTCCTTGGGGATGCGGCGGAGGAACTTCAACTTGACGTCGGCATTCGGGCCGGAGCCTTTGACGCCTTCCACCATGGCGTCCAGGCTTTCGGGGTAGCACATGGCGTCCTGCTTCTGGATGCCGAGTTTGCCCCCGTCGCACATATCTTTATACTTGTCTATTCCCGTCCGGATCTCACGCAGCGCGATCCGCAGGTCGCGCTCACGATTCCTTTTCACCCGCGAACGCGCAAGCGGCACCGCCATGGTGGTGAGCAGGAGCATGATCGTGAAAGCCACGATCAGCTCGATCAACGTCAATCCACTGCGCCGTGACATCTCTACTTGATATTGACTGTCAGTGCGGGGGCATTTGTTGCAATCGGCTGGCCGGGCGTGTTTTTCAGCGTAAGCTGCGGCACCGTGACCGTGGTGGTTCCCCGCCCTACCGGCTGGAACAGGATCGTCAACAAGCTTCCCGAACCGGATGCCCCTGGGCCCCCCGGCCCACGCGCGATGCTGAACGTGGCGTCCCCGGTGTCGTTCATAATGTTTTGCGAGGGCGTTAGCGGAGGCCCGGTCTGCTGGATCAGGTCCCCCGAAGTGACATTGTTGATGCGCAAAATCTTTGGATCGAACTTGAACTGCGCTACCACGGAATTCAGGTCTGTGACGTTCTGGACGCGCAGCATCACGCTCACGGGGGAAGCCAGTTGCGCGTCGAGTTGGCCCGGCAGGAAGCTCGCCGTGGCCTGAGCGGCAGGCGGCGCTGGGGTGGCCTGGGCGGCAGGTGGTGCTGGAGTGGGCTGCGCTGGTGCAGGCGGCGCTGGAGTGACTGGAGCAGGCGTAATGGGAGCAGGCGTCACGGGGACGGGAGCCGGTGTGACGGGCGCCGTTGCCGGCGGATTTCCTACGGCCGGAGCCGGTTCCTGAACGTTCGCGCTCGGCGTTTGTGGCCTCGGCCCACGGATCACCCGGACATTCGTGGCGTTTCCGCTTGCGACTCCTTGCAGATCGGCCGCTGAAGGATCGGGCGACCGCAGGATGTGCGGGATCAGCGTGATCAGGAGTTCGGTGTGGATCTTTTCCGTCTTCTCATCATTGAAGAGCCGATTGAGCAGCGGGATGCTTGAAATGCCGGGGATCCCCGTTTTGGTTTTGTTGTCCTGCTGCTGAATCAGACCGCCAAGCAGGTTGATTTCCCCATCCTCAGTACGAATGTCCTGGATCAGTTTGCGCTGGCTGATCGTGGGCTGCTGGATGCCTCCCACGTCCCGATACCCCGTCACCTGCGAAATATCGACTTCGATATGCAGCGATACCTGGCCGGCGTCATGAACCTTAGACTGCATGTCCATGTTGACGCCGGTCTCGATATAAGTGAACTGTGTCTGCACCAGCGGGCTCACGCCTACGCCCACGCCGCCGATACCCGAGCCGAAACTGCCGGAAGCCGTGGGCACTTTGTCGCCGATGTGAAGACTGACTTTCTGATTATCGACTGAGCGAAGCTGCGGCGATTGCAGCACCTTGGTCCCGGAATCCGACAGCAGGGCTTCAATGAAACCTCCCGGGATACCGGTGATCGAGTAATCGCCGGACGAAATCTTTCTCAAGTTGTTCAACGGGATAGCGTAGCTCGTTGGCGTTGTCGGCGTCGTTGTTGTAGGCGTCGTCGTTGTGCCTCCCAGGGTTGAGCTGGGCGTGGTGGTCGTAGTGGTGGTGTTACCGAGGATGGACGCACGCGTTGGCGTGAACGCGATGTTGGTGTTGATACCGCCGGGAGCGATCTGCGCCCCAAGATTGCGGACCAGATCGCTGCGAACCTCCATCACGATCACATCGACCACCACTTCGTTCTTGGGCTTGTCGAGATCGTTGATGATCTTCTCGGCGAGCAGCATGCGGTCCGCCTCGCAACGGACCACAAGCGCGTTCTGCGTCGAGTAGTTATAGATCTTCTGGATGTCGGTCACCGTGCGCAGCGTGGTGATCACCTCTTGCAACTCGGTCGTCTGGGTGATGTTCTTCAGGTAGAAGACCTTGACCACCTGCTCTTCGAATTCACGGCGCTTGGTGGTGTTGTCCAGGGTGACGAAGATGGCGTTCGAAGAAAGCGGTTTCCAGAAGGACTTCGTAACCAGAGAAATGTAGTCCAGCGCCTGATCGAGCGATGAATTCGTCAGATCGATGCTCTGTGCGCGCACCGTGTTCTGCTGTTCGTACTCCGGGTCGAAGAGAACGTTAATACCCGCCAGTTTCGCAACGGTCTCAAAGAGCACCCGGGGTTTCTGGTTGTTCATCTTCAGGGTGAACTGGTTATTCAACGGCCGCAGTTCCGGAACGTCCTGTAAGCTGCTCATCCGGGCCAGCGAGGCTTTTTTTTCCGCCTGGGCCGGAGTCAGGCCCTTGTCCTCAATGTCCTGCGCCGTCGGGCCGCCCGGTTGCGCTGCTTTGCGCTTCTCACGCTCTATCATCTGCTTGGTGCGCTCGATCTCCTGCTGCGCTATCGGCGAGGAGGGATCCACCGCATAAGCGCGCTGAAATTCGGCCAGCGCCTCGGCCAGATTGCCCTGCGCTCGAATCTTCTGGCCGTTCTTGACGTGCTGCTCGGCGACCTTGAAACGAACACGCTGAGACTCCAGCCGATACTGAGGATCGCTCGGGTCTTCGCTAAGAGCGCCAAGATCGAACTCAAGCGCTTTATCCAGCTCGCCGCGTTCTTCGGCCGCCCGGCCTTGGGCGATCAACCTGTCTCCTTTACGTGTGCGCGCCCCGGCAGGCTGAACGCCCACAATGAGGATGGCTACTGCCACCACTCTGATTACCGGCATGTTGGCGATAGTTAAGCGATAAGACAAAGTTCCGCCAGCCGATTCTGGATTATCATCTTAATAACTGACGCAGCAGACACTTCGGCTGTTGAGGAAAAAACCAGGGGAATCCCCGCTTGGCCGAAAAATATCCTGAAATCAAGATCTTGAGCGAGAACCGGCAGGCCGGCCACAACTATTTCCTCCTGGAGAAGTTCGAAGCCGGCATGGTGCTCACCGGGACCGAGGTGAAGTCCATCAAGTCCGGCAAGATGCAGCTCAAGGAATCCTATGCGACCGTCCAGGGGAATGAGGCATGGTTGATGAACGCTCACATTTCGGAGTATTCGCATGGCAATCTGGCCAACCATGCACCCATTCGGAGCCGGAAACTTCTCTTGCACCGGCGGGAGATCGATAAGCTGCTGGGCATCATCCGGGAAAAGGGGCTTGCCCTGATTCCGACGAAAGTTTACCTGAAGAAGGGCCGCGTAAAGTGCGAGTTCGCAGTCGCACGGGGCAAGAAGTTATACGACAAGCGCGAGACGGAGCGCGCCAGGACCGCTGACAACGAAGCGCGGGCGGCCATCCGTGATCGCAAAACAAGAGCTTAGGAGATAAATGGAAATCCGATCGGAAAAGACGGCCGCCGCCGGCATGGAAACAGGCGCTTTGATTGTCCTCGAGTTCGAGGGGCAGCCGCGGCGGGCGGGCTTTGAAGAATTCTATGATGCCGGAGAAATAACGGGAAAGCCCGGGGAAACAACCGTTATTCACCGGCCGGCCGGTTACCGGGCTGCGCGCGTCGTCCTGGCGGGAGCCGGTAAACCGGAGAAGTTCCAGTCCGCGGATCTCCGGAAGCTGGTGGGGACGACGGTTCGGATATTAAAAGGAAAGTCTGTCAAGAATGTTGCACTTGAAATCCCTGCACAATTTTGCACAGCTCGGTTTGTTTCGGCGGCCGTTGAAGGCGCACTCCTTGGCGACTTCGAATGCGATCAGCTCAAGAGCGACCGGTCCGGGACGAAATTCCTGGACAGTTTCACGGTCTTAGCGGAGCACGACGGGCTGGAAGCTGCGGCCGCGGAAGGCCGGATTCTCGGCGAAGCTCAGAATTTCGCCCGGGAACTGGCGAACGAGCCGCCGAACCGGCTCACCCCCACCGTTCTGGCTGAACGCGCCCGTGCCATGGCCTCGCAATGCGGCCTTGCCTGCGAGATTCTCGATCAGGACCGGATGCGGGAACTGGGCATGGGCGCGCTGCTGGCCGTCGCGATGGGAAGCGCCGAGCCGCCCGCCATGATTATCCTTCGATATACCCCGGAGCAGCCGAAAGGAGGGTCCGCGCATTTGGGTTTGATCGGCAAGGGCGTCACCTTCGACACCGGGGGCATCTCGATCAAGCCGGCCGAAGGCATGGAGAAGATGAAGTTCGATATGGCGGGCGCTGCCGGGGTAATCGGCGCGATGCAGGCCATTGCGAAGCTTAAGCCGGGCATCCCGGTCACGGGCATTGTCCCCACCGTGGAGAATATGCCGGGAGGTCGCGCTCAGCGGCCGGGCGACATCGTCACAACCCTTTCGGGAAAAACAGTCGAGGTGTTGAACACCGACGCCGAAGGCCGTATGATTCTGGCCGACGCGTTAACTTATGCGGGGCGGATCGGCTGCACTCATCTGGTGGACGCCGCTACGCTAACCGGCGCTGTGGTGGTGGCCCTGGGAACGATTAACACCGGTGTTTTCAGCAACAACGAGGAACTGGCCGGCCGCTGGATGAGTGCCGGCGCAACGGAAGGTGAAAAGATGTGGCGGATGCCGCTCGACGACGATTATAAGGAACTCCTGAAGAGTAATGTCGCCGATTTGCACAATATCGGCGGCCGGTATGGGGGGGCGATCACGGCGGCGGTCTTTCTGAAGGAATTCGCCGATCCCGCTCCCTGGGTCCATCTCGATATCGCCGGCACTGCCTGGCTTGATGACGCTAAACCATTCCTGGCGAAGGGTCCTACCGGGACACCGCTCCGCAGCTTCGTTCGTCTGGCATTAGATTGGTCATGACATAAAAAATCATTACATTGTAACCGCCGGGCGTTATTTTCGTGAGAAGATTCAGAGAAATCGACTACGAACTCCTTGAATTGAACGTTACACTGTGCATTTGAACGACAATTCCGAACTCGATACTTCCGGCGAACTGACTCGCCTGCGGGAGCGCGTGGCCATCCTGGAGCGCGAAATCGTTGCGGTCCGTTCACAGCCGCTTTGGGAGTCGCTCGAACACTCGCCCATCCCGGTCTGGACCACTCGTGATGAGCATATCGTTTTCGCAAACCGGGCCGCCTCCAACCTGATCGGCGCGGATTCTCCCGGCGCTCTCGTGGGCCGTTCCGTCTTCGATTTCGTAGCGCCGGAGTACCACGAGTTGGTTAGATGGCGGTCGCGCCAAGAGCTCGAACTGGGACGCGAAACTCCGGTCGTGGAGGAGCAGATGATGACCGTGGACGGCAGAAGAGTCGACGTTCAGGTCACCACATTCCGCTTCTTATATGAGGGTCGTCACGCGCGGCATGTCAGCTTTATCGACATCACCGAGCGGAAGCGATCCGAACGCCGGCTTCTCGAAATGAGCGAACGCTTTCGGGAACTCGCCGACAACGTCCGGGAGGTCTTCAGCATTTTCGACTGCAAACGGCGGCGGATTCTGTACGTGAGTCCCGGCTACGAATTGATCTGGCAGCGATCTTGTGAAAGCCTTCACCAGCAACCGGATAGCTGGATGGACGCGCTCCATCCCGACGATGAAGCGCGCGTCCGCAAGTCCGTCGAATCGCTCGGCATGTTCACGGATGAATACCGGATACTCAGGCCCTCCGGCGAGACGCGTTGGATTCGCGCGCGAACATTTCCGATTCGGGGCGCGGATGGAGAACTGCTGCGCACGGTCGGGTTCTGGGAAGACATCACCGAGTGGAAACGCCTGGAGCAGCAACTGGTGCAATCGCAGAAAATGGATGCCGTCGGCCGTCTGGCCGGTGGGATCGCACATGACTTCAACAATCTTCTGACGGTGATTAACGGCTACGCCACTATGCTTGGCGAGCACCCTGATCTTCCGCCGGCCATGAAAGGCGACCTGCATAGCATTCGCCGCGCCGGAGACCGCGCGGCTTCGCTTACCGCGCAATTGCTCGCATTCAGCCGTAAGCAGTTACTACAGCCCAAGATCATCGACCTCAGCGGAACCGTCCTGGAAGTAGAGCCTATTCTGCGCCGGTTGATTCGAGAAGACGTTGAGCTCAAGACCGTTCTACCGGCCCACCCGGTTTGCGTGAAGGCCGATCCGACCCAGATCGAGCAGGTGCTGCTAAACCTGGTGATTAATGCGCGCGACGCAATCCAGGGAACCGGAACGATAACGATAGAGACCGGCAAGGTCGAGTTTGATGCGGAGTCCGCGCGGTTGCACGGAGACTGCGGACCCGGCCATTACGCCATGATCGCGGTCAGCGATACGGGCCGCGGCATGAGCACACACACGCAGGACCGCATCTTCGAGCCGTTCTTCACGACCAAGGGGTTGGGCAAGGGCACCGGTCTCGGATTGGCGACGGTCTACGGGATCGTGAAACAAAGCGGCGGCACCATCTGGGTCTACAGCGAAGAAGGTATCGGCAGTGTTTTCAAAGTCTATCTGCCGCTCACGGGCAACTTGGAACGCGTCGAGCAGGTATCGCAGCCGGCCGCTGTCAGCGGGGGTAACGCGACAATTTTGATCGTCGAGGATGAAGAGCAGGTGCGCAACATCGCCTCTGCGGTTCTCAAAGCTCGCGGCTACGTCGTTTTGGAGGCATCGAACGGCGAAGAGGCGCTCGCGCCGGCGATACCACACCCCCCGCGGATCGATCTTCTGGTGACGGATGTGATCATGCCGAAGATGGGCGGCCCTGAACTGGCGCTGCGGCTCGCCGCCGGCAATCCCGATATGCGGGTACTTTTCATTTCCGGATACACAGAAAATGCAGTGATCCATACGGGCATGCTGGAGCCCGGGCTGCACCACCTCGCAAAACCGTTCACGCCGGACGCCCTCGCGCGCAAGGTGAGCGAAGTTCTGGCGCCGCATACCATGAAAGCGGATGGCTCCGGGCGGTCGTCTTTACTTTAGTTCGATGACAAGCGTCCGGTAAGGCGTCTTCCCAAGGTTGATGAGCACGGGCGCGTCCTCGCCCTTGTTGTGCCAGATGATCTCGCCTGATTTGCGCTCGCGGACGGTCTTTTCGTGCGTTTCGGAATCGATTCGCTGATAGCGGCAATCGTCGAGGAAAACGATCATCTGATCTGTGGGGCGAATATAGCGTTCGCGCGGAACCCCCGGCTCGTACCGTACTTCCGTGACCTTGACACGCGCGTTCTCCAACTTCACATTGCTCACGGCTACTAGTGTAAGAGCCGAAGAAAGCAGCGCGGTTACCACCAGCTTCCATTTCATGCAGAGACTATATCAGGATTGTGAAATACTCTCTCAGTTTGCCAATGGCCAAATGTATGTAGCACAATGACAATGCTAAAACTATGAGACTTCGTGTGCTCGGGATTGTGCTGGCGGGTGGCAAGGGTACCAGGCTGTACCCACTGACCAAGGAGCGGGCCAAGCCGGCCGTGCCCTTCGGAGGAAAGTACCGCATTATCGATTTTGTCCTGAGCAACTTTATCAATTCGGGCATCAATTCGATCTACGTCCTCACCCAGTTCCGGAGCCAGTCTCTTTTGCAGCACCTGAACGAAGGCTGGCAGTTCGGAGGCCTGCTCAAGAATCAGTTCATCATCCCCGTTCCTGCGCAGATGCGCTCGCCCGGAGAGACCTGGTACCAGGGAACTGCGGACGCCATTTACCAGAACATTAATCTCATTGAGCAAGCCGACCCGCACGTGGTAGCTATCTTCGGAGCGGATCACATATACCGGATGAACATAACCGGCATGATCGAGTTCCACGAAAACCAGAAAGCGGCGGCGACGGTGGCGGCAATCCCCGTGGAACGCAAGCATGCTTCCGAGTTCGGCGTGATCGAGACAGACAGCAATGGCCGCATACTCGATTTCCATGAAAAGCGACCCGACGCGCCAACCATTCCGGGGAATCCCGAACACGTCTTCGCATCGATGGGAAACTATGTTTTCTCTACGCGCGTGCTGCTCCGCGAGCTCCACGACGACGCGGCGAACGAGAGGAGCACGCACGATTTCGGCCGCGACATCCTTCCCGCGATGGTGAAGCGCTCGGAGGTTTACGCCTACGATTTCGCGGAGAACAAGATCCCCGGCGAACCGGCTGAGAACTCGGGCTACTGGCGCGATGTCGGGACCATCGACGCGTACTACGAAGCCAACATGGACCTGCGCGCGGTCGCTCCGGCGCTGAATCTATACAACCGGCAATGGCCTTTGCGCACCAGCGGCTTCCCTGACCCGCCGGCGAAGTTCACCTTCGACATGGAAGGGCGGCGCGGCGTTGCCATCGATTCCGTCGTCTCCGGAGGATGCATTATGAGCGGCGGGACCGTGAGGAATTCCGTCCTGGCTCGCGGCGTCAAGGTTCATACGGGAGCGCTCGTCGAAGATTCCATCATCCTCGACAATTGCGATATTGGACGGCACGCGAAGATCCGGCGGGCGATTCTCGATAAGAACATCCGGATCCCGGAAGGCGCGACCATTGGCTACGACCTGGAACAGGACCGCAAGATACACCACGTAACCGAAACCGGAATCGTGGTAGTAGAGGGTCTAAGATCGCAAGTCGAAATCGCTACGCTGTTCGTCTAGCAATCAGTTCACGCGAAGCACAATTTTCCCGCGCGTGCGGCCGGATTGGCTAAGGGCGATCGCTTTCGATGCTTCTTCGAGCGGAAGCACCGTCTCGACCAGCGTCTTGAGCACGCCGTCATCGATCAGTTTCGCGGCTTCTTCCAACCGTTTGCCGTTCGTTTGAACGTTGATCATTGCCGCTCGCACTCCCTTGTCTTGAGGAGGCGGCGACACAAGCGACACCAGGAAACCACCGGGCTTTAAGACCTGGAAAGACTTTTCCTGTGTCTCGCCGCCTAGCGTATCGAGTACGACATCCACATTGCGTACCGCCGTCTCGAATGGGGTCTTCCGGTAATCCACGACCTCATCCGCTCCCAGAGCGATCAGGTACTCGTGATTCTTTTCCGAAGCCGTACCGATGACGCGGGCGCCTTTCCACTTTGCGAGCTGCACAGCCATGGAACCGATCCCGCCGGCCGCGCCATGGATCAGTATGGTCTGGCCGGATTCGAGACCCGCGGCGTCGAAAATAGCCTGCCATGCCGTCAACACCGCAACCGGTACAGACGCGGCATGCACGACATCGAGCGTTTCCGGCTTGCGCGAGGCTTCTTCCGCTTTAACAGTCGCAAACTCCGCGAACGCGCCGAGGCGCGTCAGATGTATGAAAGCGTAAACCGAATCGCCCTCCCGGAATCCTTCCACCCCGGGTCCGAGCTGCTCTACGGAACCTGCAACGTCGCAACCCAGCGTCAGCGGTAGCGTATTGTTCAGCAGCCACTGCATCAGGCCGGCGCGAACCATCCAATCGACCGGATTCACCGCGGCGGCGGCGACGCGTACCAGCAGCTCGCCGGCCTTGGGTTCCGGCCGTTCCGCTTCGTCGATTCGTAAGACTTCCGGACCACCGAACGAATGAATTCTGACAGCTCGCATTCGCTAATTATATGCACGGCCCGTGAAGGGGCTTCAGGGCTTCAGCGGAATTCTGATGTAGTTGGTGGCGCCGTTTCGGATTTCTACCTGCTGCGTCGTTCGGCTGCCGTTGCGCTCCACGGAGACCCGATAGCTACCCGGCGCTAGGCTGAGCTGCGCGGGAGTCAGTTCCGTCAGTAGCTTGTCGTTGATGAAGATATTAGCGCCCGAAGGAATTGTGCTGAGCATGAGCGTGCCTCCGGCGGGGCGTAGCGTCACAGGCGGAACATCCAGGCGCTCACCTTCCACGCGGATCTGCCGCCGCTCGGACTGGAAATTGGCGAGCGACAGGCTCAGTGAATGGATGCCCCGCTGCCCAAGCAGCATGCATGGGGTCTGGCAGGCGCCATCCGAGCGTCCATCGAGCGCAGCGGTCGCACCGGGCGGATTCGTAACTACCCACACATCCTGGGGCATCGATGCGTTGCCCCAGGCGGGCGCTGCTGTCGCATCCGCCTCTTTCCCCGGGGGTGGGCCCCCGAATGGCGAACGCTTTGGCACAGAACTAGGTGCGGGGGCGGACGCGCGGCTCTGCGGACGCGACGTTGCTGCCGGAATCGCGGCTTTGACGTTTTGCTTTACCGGCGCATCCGCTCCAGGCGCAGGGCTCGGGACCGTCGGGGCGGGCGGAGGAATCTCCGTATCATCGGGCGCGGCGCTGGTTTCCACTTTCGGCGGTGTTGCATTCGCGGTCGCAGTGTTCTTGGGCTTCGGCCCCGCCATTGCGCCAGAGAAAGCGCCCGTCTGCCATGCGAGCAGCCCAAGCACCCCAAGCACGACGAGGAACGCGCCCACCGCCGGGAGAAACAATGATTTCGGCTTCGTGCGCCGCGCGTTCTTGTTGCGCGCGCCGGCTGCCGTTGGCTGGTTGGCGGCGATCACCGGAGTTGATTGAGCGCGTCGCGGACCCGCGACTCCGGCGGCCGTCGGCAGGCTGTGGCCTCCGCCGCGGACCAGGCCGCGCCAACCCTCAGCGCGCGAACAGGCGTCCGCGAGCGCGTTGACGAATTCCGTGCAGCTCGCAAAACGCTGGTCCGGCTGTTTCGATAGCGCTTTTCGAAGCACCGAAGTAATCTCGGCCCCAAGCGATGGGTTCAGGCGATGCGGCTCGGCTGGCTGTTCCGCGACGATCTTGTACACCACGGTGCCGAGATGTTCTCCCGCGAACGGCCGTTCTCCGGTGAGAATTTCGTAGGCCACCACGGCCAGTGAAAACTGATCCGAGCGTCCATCGATGTTCGTCCCCTGAACCTGCTCGGGAGACATGTAGTTGGGTGTTCCAAGAATCGTGCCGCTGAGGGTGAGGTTCCCCGAGGCTCCGGCCTTGGCGATGCCGAAATCGGCGATCTTCACAGTGCCGTCTTCGTCGATCATGATGTTCGCCGGCTTGATGTCGCGGTGAACGATGCCTTTCTGGTGAGCGAAATCGAGCGCGGCGGCCGTTTGGTGGAAAACCCGAAAGATCTGTTCCCGCTGCATCGGTTTCTTACCCGCCATGAGCTCATCGAGCGTCGGTCCGTTGACGAACTGCATGGCGATGTACGCGAGGCCGTCCTCTTCCTCCATGTCGTAAATGGTGACAATGCCAGGGTGCGAGAGGACTCCGGCGGACCGGGCTTCGCGAAAGAGGCGTTCGCGCAGGCGTGCGCGCTGGCCGGGGTCGTCGAGCTCGCGGAGGCGAATGGTTTTAATCGCGAGCGGCCGGCCAATAGTGGGATCTATCGCCTGGTACACGACTCCCATTGCGCCGCGGCCCAACTCCTTGACGATGCGGTATCGTCCAATCCGGTCCATCCGAGCCTAGTTTAGCGCGCGCGGCAAACGCAGTTTGGAAAGGCACGGGCGGGCGTGTTAAGATCGGTTGTCGTGCAAAGCGGGGACGTAGCTCAGTTGGTTAGAGCGCTGGCCTGTCACGTCGGAGGTCGCGGGTTCGAGCCCCGTCGTCCCCGCCATTTCTTTCAACGTTTCCTCTCTAATTTCAAGCGGTTACGACACCGCCGCCCTCGACAAGCGGCGACAGCAACCGCCACGCCGCGCCCTAAATACGCAGCTCAAACTGTAGCAGCCACTGTAGCAGTCGGGGTTGCCCGTCGAAGAGTTCAATCTTGTTGGCCGTAAGGACCGTACTCGGTCGACCGAGCGCAGGAAAACTCTGGCGGGCGATGACCGGCTCGTGCCGTGTCTCCGCCGCCAGACCAGGCAAAAATACGTCCGGGGCTGACCGGCATCTGGAGCTATTCCAATCGGGAGCTAATTTCCCCCACAGACCTTTTGGGCCGATTCCCCCTCGCTAAGCACGCTTGCAACTTCGCTGGCAATCAAAAAGACGACATGGATCAGGTGGGTGTAGCTCTCTGCCGTAGTGGTCGGAACCGGGACGCTTCGACCTTAGAGGGGGGCCGCGTTGAGCCCTGCAGGTGTGCCGGTCGGTGGAATACGATCAGGAGTGGACCAGAAGTAACTCAGGCGACATCCCACTTCGGGGCCTATCACGCAGCATGACAACCTCATCGAAACAACGCAACGCCGAAATTGCTGTAGCCGAACGCTCAAAGATCCTGGCGGAACATGAACGGCAATTCGTATCTGCAGAACGGCTCGACGGCACCATTCGTGATTTCATCTACTGGAGAGCGTTTTCATATTGGGTTCGCCTGGCAGTAGATCATGACGGCTTGGGATCGCAGGTGATAGCTATCCTCGACGAGCGCTGCCCGGGCTTCCTCGAATACATGGAACGCTATGAGAAGGCGCACCCGGAAGAGCGGCCTTTCCTGTGGCTACGCCTGATTACCTGGATAGATGAACACGTATTCGCGTCGCCTAAGGCTGAGAGTTGGCGACACGCGCTCGGCTATTACGCGGCGCGCGATCCCCTGATGGCTCGGCTTGAGAAGTACTGGGCGCGTTGCGATGAGGAATGGAAAATTCAGAAACCAGAAGCTCTTCCGAGTTTTGAGATTTGGCACCGTGCCGCCTCCGAGGAGACGTGAAGTCTGGCCCCTGATCTGCTTCGTCGTCATTGCCGACGATTTCCAGTATCCACGCTTTCGTGGACGCCGGCAGTTCATCCCATTTCAGCAGGTCTCGATGCCTGCGAAAGAACAAACTCAAATATCGATCTGTGAACCTGCCCTCCCTAGTGCGTGAGATCAGCTTCTGGTCAACCCACGCGGTGATCGTGGCATGCCGGACGCAAAGCATTCGCCTCAATTGTGTGGCGGTGATACCCTCCTCGCATCTGTACGAAAGTCCTTCATTCTCCAGCCAACGAGTGACCGACTTTTCCGACCGATCGAGCTGGCGGGCAATCTCCTTCACAGTACTGTGATTCACCCGTTCCAGGACGAACATAATTTCCGGTTCCGTCCAGGGATTTATGGTCCGCTGTTTTGTCTTCAGTAGTCCGAGTTTTTGGGCGCGCCGAAGGAGTGAAGCTCGGGGCCAGTGAGTCTTCGCTTGTAGTGCCGCCATAGCTTCCTGTGCATTTACACGAGATAAAAGATCGCGTAGTTCTGTATCGAGAGATTCCGTCCAGAGGCAGCGAGCTCCTTTGCGACCGCGAGTTCCCACGATCCGGTGAAAGTACTTCGCACGCGCGGCCACTACTTTAGGACGCAGTTCCGGCCGCAGTTCCAGAATCCTTTTAATCGCAACCCGCTCATCGCGTGGGCTCCCGGCCACTCCCTTCATGAGCATCGGATCGAGTTCTTCCCAGTAATTTTCTCGCACCCACGCCGGCAAATTGTCGGAAGCGATGATCTGCATTCGCTCCTCAAGTTGGGTGAAACTGAGTTTCGTCCAGACGCTGCGAATCTTCTTGATGGCTTCCGACCTTCCGCTCTTTCCGTTGAGAGCGCCTCCCAACAACACGTGGTCAATATCCTTTCTCCAGAACTCGATGCTCGCCCAGGCCGGCCGTTCATCCTGATCAACTTTTTGAAGCAGCTTGTCTATAGCTTTTGGTTTTAGCGAGGAATGCAAGGCTTGGGCCATCTGTCCAGCTTTGTCCCGATCAAAATCGGCCGCGGACAATCGCGTCGCAATGATCGGATCAACGAGTGTAATCCAACCGCGCTCGTACTCGTTTCTTTCAATTGTTTCCGAATCGCCTTGATTTTCATTAGATTGGATAGATCGCATTTTTCCTCCTTTTGTGAACACCCTTACACCTCGCCCTCGGTTCCAGCGGATTGCTTTTTTTGCGGATTTTTGCAGTACCTTTTTGCAGTACAACGGCTCCAATTGGGCGGTACCTCCCCCATGCCAAAAGCACCTCAAAGGCAGACACGCTTTTTCCCAGAAAAACCTTACAGAGCCTGGCAGGGGCGGCCGTCCGAAGCGTAGCCGTCCGAAGCGTATTAGAAGCCAAGCTTTCGAGTGAGGCTCATGGAACGGACGCCAAAATTCCACCTCGTGGATCGATCCCGTAATATCCGGAAAATGGATTTGCATGAAAAGAATGGGTGAAACGGTATTGGATGTGAATGGCGTTACGACTCCCCGAACGCAAAAGATAACCTGAAGCTGACGGTGATCCGGAGGAACTCGAAGTTGGTCTTGGTGCGCCGTTGGATCCGGGTCCGGATGGAATCGGAATCGAATGCCGGATCGTGAGCGTGTCAACACCAACCAACACTTCTTTGACCAGCAAACGGAGGATCTGCTGTCGCACGGCGATGTCGAGCGCCTCCGCC
>JAOAPQ010000040.1 GCA_025462965.1 Bryobacterales bacterium | reverse complement strand
TCCAGATTGCGGTTCCGGAGAAACTCGAATACCGCCAGGTGCAATCCGTTCGTGCCCGAGCGGATAGTGGTGTTGACGATAGCCGAACTTCGGCCGAACTCGGCCCCGAAGGTGGAGCGCGTAACCGAAAACTCCTCGATGGCATCCGCCGAAGGTCTGATTCCGGCGCTGCCGAACCGTGAATTTCGCGTCTCGACGCCGTTCACCAGAAAGCTGTTGTTCGTCTCGCGACCGCCATCAATGGACAAGGTGGAGTCCGTTCGCCCGGTCCATGACGTCGCGGGCGACGTGCCGATACCCAGCGGCGCGGCCCCTGCGGAAATCTGCGCCAATTGGATGAAGTTTCGCCCGTTTAGCGGGAGATCGACGACCGTCTGTGTGGTGATGACCTGACCGACGGTGGCATTCTCGGAAAGCACGGTTTCCGCCGCCGCCGAGATTTCGACTCGTTCGCTGATCGATCCGAGTGCGAGCTTGACATCCAGTTGAGAACGCTGGCCGAGGGCGATGACAACATTGTTTAGACTCGCCGTCTTGAAACTCGGGGCCGATACCGACAACATGTATGAACCCGGCTGCAATTGGCTGAAAATGAAATTGCCCAGATTATCGGTTGCGCCGTCCGTATGGACGTTCGTCGCAACCCGAACCAGATCGAGCTTGGCATTCGCGACCGCGGATCCGCTCGGATCGAGGACGTTGACGACCAGATCACCGGTAACCGATTGAGCTGACAGTGTTGCGCTTCCGGCGAATAGAACAAGTGCAGAACAGACCCAAAGCAATCTCGTCACGGGGAGACCTCTCTTTCGCGGCATAACAGGACCGGTGATCGTGACAATACACCCTCTTGGCGCCTGACGAACCATAAAACGAATCAAAGAAGACATTTCACGATGTGAAATCTCTCTTGCGCTAGTTCTTCGGATGGCAATCGCCTGATAACATTCGAGTTCTCTTCGGGTATGCGGGAACTTTAGCGGTGCTAGATGAGCGAGCGTGGCTGCCGCTATGTTCACACAGTGAAATCATTGCGCGGCCAAAAACTTCATGCGGCCACACTGAGCGACAGGCCCAGATACGGACTCAACCCAAACGTCCAGCCTCGCCAGGGCTCTCGGCCCAGTGGAGCAGTAGGCCCAGAATCGGATTGGACTTGACACCTGGGCGATCTCCATCAGCCGAATTCTCATCCATTTGTCCGGTTCCATTTCCGTGAAAACGCCTGTTAGATCGCAAGGCAAAGGAGTCCGTGTTCGTCGTGAATTTGAAGCCGCGAATGAAAATCCTCGGACGTCGGCGCAGGGCGACGCGTTAACAGGCGTTTTACAATATGAAAAGTTCCATGCCGGGCCGCGGCAAATCCGAACGTTATATCTGCCAGGCGATTTCGCGCGCTTGCGATGTAATCGATGCGTTCCATGCCCCGGCGGAACAGCTTCGACTGAAGGAGATCGCGGAACGAACCGGGCTGAGCCCTTCCACTGCATTCAGAATAGTCTTAACCCTCGAGCATCGGGGTTTGCTGGCTCGCGTCAGCGAAAAGTTATACCAACTGAACATCCGACCACCGAAGCATCGCAGATATCTAATCGGATATGCAGGCCAAAGCCAGGAATTCGCATTCTCCCGAGCTGTGGCCGAAAGCGTGAAAGAAGCGGCGTCGAAAGCGGATATCGATCTGCTGATGTTGGATAACCAATACAGTGCGAAGGCAGCGGTGCGGAACGCCGAAACTTTCGCGCGGGAACGCGTGGAACTGGTGATTGAGTTTCAGACCGACGAGCACGTGGCTCCAATCGTCTCGTCAAAACTGATCGAGGCCGATATTCCGATCATCGCGGTGGAGATCCCGCATTCCGGCGCTACCTTCTACGGAGCTAATAACTATGCCGCCGGACTTCTTGGGGGGCATCTCCTCGGGCGGTGGGCAAAACAACATTGGCAGGATGCGGTGGACGGGGTCCTGCTCCTCGAGCTTTCCAAGGCAGGAGCACTGCCGAGAGCCCGGCTGACGGGCACCCTCGCCGGAATTCGGGATATCATTCCGTCGGTTGAGGATTCGCGGGTCTTTTGGCTTGATGGTAAAGGCCAGTTCGGACCCAGTCTCGAAGCCGTACGGAAGCATCTTCGTCACAGCCGGTCGCGGAGGATCCTGATCGGCGCGATCAATGACCCCAGCGCGCTCGGCGCACTTCGCGCTGTCGAGGAGGCCGGCCGGGCGGAAGGCTGCGCGGTGATGGGCCAAAATGGGTCGCTCGAGGCACGCGCCGAACTGCGCAAACCGGCGACCAGACTGATTGGCTCGGTCGCATATTTTCCGGAGCTTTATGGAGATGCGCTGATTCCGCTCTCAATCGATATTCTTCAGCGTAAAGCTGTCCCCCCTGCGGTTTTCGTGAAGCACCAAATGCTGACCAGGGACAATGTTGACCGGCTCTACCCGAACGATGCACTGCTCAGTCCTGGCGAACTCGAAATCCTGTTGCTCAAATCAAGGTAAGCCTTCCGTGTGTGCTGGGCCATAAGGCATGCAGTACCAATGACGCGCTTCGGTCGCGGTTTGGCCGCGCTAGTCCCAGCGAGTCGGTCCACAAGTCGGCCATGGAAATGGACCACGATCCGGTTTCGGCCGACGCTCGGAATAACTCGGACGGCCGGAATATTCGAGAGTCTTCGGCGGTCCGGAACTACAAAGTGCGTTCCTGGCTACCCACTCTCGAATCTATATGCCTGGCAGCAACACTCTCATGCTCATTTTTGGGAGCGCAGAACGTCGAGCCGATACTCACACAAACGGCCATTCCGTTTGCGGCGAAAGCGGGGAGCTTAAAACTCGACTATGCGGGAGGCATCGCGCCCGGAAACAGTTCGCAGGTCATCCCCGAAGCGACCCTCCAAGTTGGAGCCGGCCATGGATGGGAGATTCTCGCGCGATTTCCGCTGATCCGGATTACCTCCGGGCCGCAAGGCGCGACTGTGATCGGTGGGGGACAACTGGCCGCCGGAGCGCGGTACTTACTGGCAGGCGGCGCCGATCGAGCTTATGCAATTTCCGTGCAAGAAATCACCGAAGCTCCCACCGGCGATACGCGGCTGGTTGGAAACTCTACTCAGGTGATACCGGGACTATTGGCGGACTGGCGGCCGACGAGCAAAATCGTGATCCATTCGAATCTTTCATTCGACCGCTCCATAGGCGGAACAGGTCCCCGGTCAGCGTTCCTCGAATATTCCGGCGCTCTAGTCTGGCTCGCCGGAATGCATGTTGCACCGGTCCTCGAGTTCGCAGGGAGTACGAACACCTTCACCGGCAAAACTCAAGTGGTCGTGCAGCCGGAGGTAATTCGTCGCGCAGGAGTCCATTTCGAATTGAAGGCCGGGCTAGCTTTTGGGCTGCACCCTGCGTCCATCGGATTTCGTGGACAACTGACTTGGTTATGGGGAAAAGGAGACCCGTAAGCATCCCCACGATCTTGTTAGCAGTGATCCTGCGACTCGGGTCAGCATAAGTCCAGCGAAACTGCTTGGCCGATTTCGAGTAGCACGAGCGTGTCGGCGGACGTTTATCTCGGGCTCGGCGACCGAGGTGACACCACGCAGTTCTTGCTGATGCTCACGAACCGCATCCATACAGAGTTGAATACATAGTCAAACCCATGCTCAATAGTTCAGCAAGCCTTTGGCTTGGTATTACATTCGTTCTGGTCGGCACCATAAATGTCTGGCTCATTCTACAGGCATCCGCCCGAGTGAAAGATGCAAAAGCAAGTACCCGATTGGTAGCCACCCACCGAATCGGTGGGTACCTCTTTATCGCCCTGTTCTGTGTGATGGGCTATTTCATGGTCGCCCGGCTCGGGGATGTGGGGGGCGGCGCTTCGCCCGGCACCATGATTCACGTGACCTTGGCGATGGTTCTAAGCCCTCTTCTCTTCGTGAAAGTTCTAGTCGCTCGTTATTACAAGAGTTACTATTCTTTTCTGATGCCGATCGGACTGGTGATATTTGTTCTATCATTCGTTCTGATCGGCATTACCGCGGGTCCATCTCTTGCACATCATGCCAGCATGCAAACAGTCTCGCTTGAGACCGTCGATCGACCGTCCGCCGCTATCGATATCAATATGGCGGCCGCAACGATGGAGAAGCGCTGCTCCAAGTGCCACAATCTTGACCGAATCGCTGGAGCGCGTAAGGATGCACGGGGCTGGCTGGCGACCGTTAACCGTATGCGGGCGTTGCCTCATTCGGGGATCTCGGAAAAAGACTCCCTGATCATCGTTTCATATCTGGCATCTCAGATGGCACCAAAAGGGCCAATGGCTGAGGCGAGCCTGGAAGTTGCAAGAGCACTCGTGGACCA
The DNA here is from genome assembly GCA_025462965.1 of Bryobacterales bacterium. Taxonomy (GTDB): domain Bacteria; phylum Acidobacteriota; class Terriglobia; order Bryobacterales; family Bryobacteraceae; genus JALYXI01. Next base: position 14,805 of record JAOAPQ010000040.1, on the reverse strand, counting down.
GCGGTGCGGCCGTTGCCACAGCCTGGATCGAGTCTATAAAACTGCGGAAACGCCAGAGAAGTGGAGAGCCACTGTCACTCGAATGGTCGGTTTTGCTGAAGGAAGCGGTAACGCATTTCAGCCCGGCGAAGACCAACAGATCATCGATTACTTGTCCGCCACGCAAACGCCTGATGCCGTCAATCGGCGGAAGGCTCAGGTGGCGGCCGCTTCGTCCGCCGGCCGGAGCATGGTGCAGCAAAAACCCGCTGCCGCTCCAGATCGACCTGCACCACGCCGTGGGTATGACCGCAAGATGATCGGCTTCATCTCCTTGGTGTGTTTGGGCATGCTGACTCTTATCATCCGGCGGCCCGCGAGAGCTCCTCTCGCCAGTGCGAAGTCAGACACACCAGAGGGAACCGTACAAAAACCGGCGGGAGCTGTCTGCGACACGATTCCACCCCTAGACGGTCCGCTCATAATGAGGCTGGCGAGCATCACACCCCAGGCCTCGGACGCAAAGACCCTGCGCTTCATTGTTCCTGATGGCCGGAAACTGAACGCTCGGCCCGGCCAGTTCCTTACCTTCTCTTTCCTCTTTGATGGGAAAAAAGTCGTTAGGTCGTATTCGATTTGTTCATCGGCGGCAAGGTCTGGTTACGTCGAGATCACGGCAAAGCGTGTAGTTCAGGGCTGTGTGTCGGTGTTTTTGAACGATCGGGCGTCCGTTGGGATGACGGTCGAAGCCAATGGCGCCTTCGGGCACTTCTACTTTGACGAAAGCAAGCACCAGAAGGTTGCTCTGCTGGCCGCTGGAAGCGGGATTACACCTATGATGGCGATGCTCCGCTATATAGATGACCTTTGCCTGGAAACAACCGTGACTTTGCTGTACTGCGTTCGTACCAGCAACGACATCATATTCCATAGCGAGTTGGAAGACTTACGGGCGCGTATGAAGAACTTCGAGTATCATCTCCTGTTATCCCAACCTCACACGGAGTGGTCTGGCCCGCGGGGACATGTCAGCCGTGAATTCATCGAAAGTACCGTCACGGATATTGCATCGCAGGACTACTTTCTTTGCGGTCCGCCACCGTTCATGGAAGCGAGTCGCGGCATCCTGACTGGCTTGGGAGTTAACCCGGAACATATCCAGCAGGAGAGTTTCGGCTGCTCTGTTCCGAAGAGTGCTCAACAGCGTATCCAACCGGATTCGGTTGCTACTGAAACGGGCGCGGTGGTCGAGTTCGTCCGATCAGGCAAGATGTGCACCGTCCGCGGCGTCCAGACGTTATTGGAGGCAGCCGAGGAGAATGGAATCGGCATACCTTCATCCTGCCGCGAGGGACAGTGTGGAACCTGCAAAACGAAATTGCTGGGCGGGAATGTGCGAATGGACGCGGAAGAAGGACTCGATGCGAATTCAAGAGCGCAAGGATTTGTGCTGACGTGTGTTGGGCACGCAGAGGGCACTGTGAGGCTTGATGCCTGAAGATCCTGACGACTGGAGCGTAGCACTGACCGCATTCGGAGTCTTTGGGCAGGGTCATCCTGGAGGCAAACGCTTGATCTCCTCGCAAGCGGCATTTTGATGACCCACAACCCTTTGCCAACCTGGCGGAAGAGAAAAGCGGCCCCTGGGGTGCTGGGTTAACGGCAGCGAAGATGAAGGAGTGCCGATGGCTGAGCCCGGTGATCGTCGGGCAATTCGAATTTGTGGAGTGGACGACAGAGAACCACCTTCGTCACACAAGCTTCATCGCGTTGCGGGAAGACAAGAAGGCGAAGGATGTGCGGCGAGAGTAGTGCATGGCGGAGAAGGCGGGGAGTAAAAGAAAACTTACTTGCTAGCGCGTGCGTGCGCGATCTGAGCGCCGCTTTGTTTCCGTGACGGCCGTATCGAGACGTGCTCCGAGCAGGCAAACGCATCAGTGGGTCCGTTCCATCGTAGTTCGTCTACATCGTCAAAGAGCGCGATGTCGCTTCGAAGGGGTGGCGAGCGTGCGAAAAAGCCGGGCAGGATTTTAGGCTCAGGAAGCTCTCTTGCCCCAGAATCTTCTGCCTTAGAGCATCGAGAAAGCTCTTGTCTCACGAGTCAAGGCCAACGGGCTTGGTGTATTCCTGAGGTAAGATCGTTAATCCTTGCACCGACGTTTCTTCTATCTCCTGCTCCTCTGTTCGCTAGCCGTGATCACTTACCTCGATCGCGTCTGCATCTCCGTGGCCGGTCCGAGCATGCAAGACGCGCTGCACATCACTCCCAAACAGTGGGGCTGGGTGGGCACTGTCTTTCTTGTGGGTTACGGACTGTTCGAGATCCCGGCCGGCCACCTCGGCGACCGCCTGGGCGCGCGCCGGGTCCTCACACGCATAGTGCTGTGGTGGTCCGCCTTCACAGCGCTCACCGGCCTCGTATCCGCCTACCCCCTGTTGCTCGGCGTGCGTTTCCTGTTTGGCGCGGGTGAGGCCGGAGCTTTCCCCAACGCCTCCGTTGCCATAGCCAACTGGTTCACGCCGGCCACGCGGGGACGTGCCTTCGGTCTGTTCACCATGTGCAGCCAGCTCGGGGGCGCCGTGTCGCCCCTCCTTGTCCTTCCCATTCAGCGGGCCTTCGGTTGGCGCATGTCGTTCTTTGCATTCGGCAGCCTCGGCGTGGCCTGGGCCGCGGTCTGGTTCCGGCAATTCCGCGATCGCCCTTCCGAAGCCACGGCCTCCGAACCGGTCCACGCATCCGCCGTCGCTCCGTGGCTGCTGATTCTCGCCACTCCGAATCTGCGCGCAATTATGGCGCTTACTTTCGGCTACGTCTACACCATGAGCTTCTATCAGACCTGGTTTCACACTTACCTCATGAGAGGACGCGGCTTCAGCGACAGCGAGCTTTCGCTTTCGGCGTTGCCTTACGTCTTCGGCGCGGCGGCCAATATACTGGGCGGTCTTGCGTGCGACTGGCTGGCGCCGCGCACAGGCATTGCATGGTCGCGGCGCGGCGTCGGTATGGCGGGGCTGCTGGTGGCCGCTATCTCCGTCGCTTCCGCCACGTTCACGACGAGCCACCTTGCGGTAATCCTGTGGCTCAGCTTTGGCTATGCCGGCATCACCTTCCAGCAGCCCGTTGTGTGGACCGCGTGTCTCGATATCGGCGGCCGCCACGGCGGCGCGGTTTCGGGCTTCATGAATACCGCCGGACAGTTCGGAGGCGCCATATCGTCCGTCGTATTCGGTTACATTGTTGGCGCCACCGGCAGTTACGATGCGCCGCTAACCGCCATGGCGGGGCTGCTCTTTCTCGGCACGCTGCTCTGGCAAAAAGTAGACGTCACGAAACCGATTGCATTCGCTCAGTCGAATCTTCAAACAGCGCGGTCGGACCCAGCGGGGGGCGGCTCCGAACGCGCTGAATTCTAGACATATTTGAAGCATGATGCTATGAAGCGAAGGCGTGAAGCACAGGCTGTTCGCGCGGTTCACATTCAACAAATGCAAAAGGCGGCCCGGAAAAATACCAGACCCACAAACCCGAGGATTATCGCGGGGCTCGACACAGTCGTTCCATATCAAAAGTTGTATTTGAGCGCGAACTGAATCTGCCGCATTCTATTCACCGTTGAAGTGATCTGGCCGAAGCTGGAAGCGGGACCGGCGGGCGGCGCGTTCTGGTTGCCCCAGTTCGCGTTGGGTGCTCCCCATTCCACATGGTTCGGCGCATTGAACATCTCCACGCGGAACTGGAGGGCTTGGCCTTCGGTGATACGGAAGTCCTTGATGGTGGAGAAATCCAGATTGACCTGGCGAGGAGCGATCAGGTTGTTGCGCCCGCAATTTCCGTACTGGCCCGCCAATGAATTCTGGAATGCTCCGGGGTTCAGATAATGATCGGCTGTTGGATTATTCAGAACCGGGTTCACTCCCGCTACGCAATTCAGGCGGGTGCTGGCGGGCACGAAAGAGGTACCAGCCGAATCCCATGAAGTCGTGTCGAGCGGCGCGCCGCTTTGCGCCAGGAAGATAGAACTGACCTGCCAGCCTCCCACTATCTGGTTGAGTATGCCGCCGCGGTTGAAAAAGCGCTCTCCCTTGCCGAATGGAAGGGTGTAGAGGATCGACGAAACGAAGCGATGGGGAACGTTGAAAGTCGAGGGACCGTAATCGCAAGATCTGCAGCGGGCATCCTGCGGAGCGAATTCGTTGCCGGGTCCGCGAATGGCGCTGGCATCATCAAGAGCTCTGGACCATGTATAGCTGAACAGCGTTGTCAGGTGCGCGCCAAAACGCTGGCTGAGTTTGCTGATGAAACTGTTGTAGTTCCCCACGCCGTCCGCCGACAGATACTGAATGCCCAGAAACTCCGGGTAAGGGGCGCGTAATGCGTACGCGCTAATGCCGGGGACTGGAGCGTTCTGATTCGTGAGAAGCGCCAGCTTGCGACTTTCGCTGCCGTTGTACCCCAGTTCCAGAGTCGTGCCCTTCCCCAGCACACGCTGAACGTTGAATAGATAGGTCATGGAGTAGGTGGTTGCCAGGTTGGGGTCCGTGCCCCACGTGAGGTTCGTGGGAATTGTCGCCGGCAGCGCGTTGGGATTGAGGAAGTTGTTGTAGTTGTAAACGGGTACCGCATTCTTGTTGGCGATGACCCCGGTGCGTCCGCCGAGGCCGCGGTTCATATCGAAGATTGAATTCTTGCTCTCCTGTGAAAAAAAGATGCCGAACCCGGTACGGAACGACCACTTGTCGGTTGGGCTGTACGCGATTCCGAAGCGCGGCGCGAAGTTATTGTAATCCGTGTTGACCAGTCGGTTTCCAAGGCGGCCGTCGCGGGCGACTTGCAAGGTAGTGCCGGTTGCGCCGTTCGTGGCCGCCGCCGTGTATCGGAAGTCGACACCATCGTAGAAGCCGCCAGTTCCGGTACGAACGTAAACCGGGTGCTTGTTTGGATCGGGCTCATTGGCATAACCAGGCAGCGCCTGGCGTAACTGAACATTCACCGCGTGCCCCGAGACGTCCTGCAGCGGTTGTTCGAGTTCATACCGCAGCCCAAGGGTTATCGTCAGGTGCGGTTTGATTTTCCAGGTGTCGTCGATATAGCCGGCAATTTCGGAGTTGCGGAAATCGCCTTGCGCAAGCGCAACCGCGATGTCGGAACGGAAATAGTTGCCAAGGAGGAAGTCCGCGCCGGAATAGCCCCCGCTCAGTTTAACCGGATCGCCGGTAAAACTCCCATCGAACTGAAATTGACCGCGCGGGAACTCATTGCCGGATTGCGGAAACTTGTTGTATCGGTACTCGCCACCCATGCGTAGCGAGTGCTTGCCGATGATCCAGGAGAAGTTGTCAATTCCCTGAAAGGTTTTGTTGTCAATTGTGAACGGACTACTGGTGGCGTTGCCGAAACTGGTCAGATTATTAGTGAGACCGATATTAGGGATCCCCCACGAATTCTTGTCTGTGATCTTCAGGGGGACGCCAATCTCCGAATCGACATCCTCTATTCCGGCAAGCTGCTGACCAATAACGTTGAAGAGCGAGTTGTAGCCGAAGCGCGCTTCATTCACCTTCGTGGCAGAAATGATGCGGGTATTCGCCAGCACCCACTGGCTTGCGCGCGTATACAGCGTACTTCCATCCACGGTCAGTCCCGGAGAGAGGGTCGATTCATCTGTCCAGCTGTAGCGCCCAAACCATTGCGAGCTCGCGCTCTGGTTGAAGTCGATTCTCTCCGTGATCTGATCTTTGTCAACAGGAGTGTTGGCTGAGTACTGATAATTTCTGTTGGGCAGCCCTGACGTAGTCTGAACAACGTTCGGCAAAGGCATGTACTTGTTCATCAGGAAGACGGAATTCTTGTCGAAGCGGCTCACCGGAATCTGGTTGCCGGCGAAAGGTTGAGCGGTAGCGCTGGTTCCGGTACCGACGCGGGTGAGCGGATCCATCAACTGGGTCGGGACCTGCGAGAAGTCACCGGCGCGCATGGCCGCGGTTAAAACCGTCGCCGGTGTGACGGTGGTGGTTCGGGACTTAAATCCTTCATAGTTCGAGAGGAAAAAGAGCCGGTTCTTGCCATTGAATATTTTCGGGATCTGAACAGGCCCCCCCAGTGTGTACCCATACTGGTTCTGGCGATAGGGCGATTTGGCGGGGTGGGTGTGGGCAAAGTCGTAGTTGCTGGCATCGAAGGCGTCATTGCGGAGGAACTCAAAGAGCGTGCCGTGATAGAGGTTGGAGCCAGGTTGCGTAGAGACGTTCACCTGGCCGGCTTCGCGACCAAACTCTGCCGGATAGATGCCGGATTCCACCTTGAATTCCTGAATGGCGTCCACAGAAGGCAGGAGAACGTACAGATTGAAGTTGATGTCTGTATTTACTATCCCGTCAAGGGTGTAGTTGGCCCAGGTGGCCCGCGATCCGGCGAGCGACATAGTCAGAGTCGATCGCGTGCCGCCCTGCCGGTTAGTAGCCTGAGCCGCGGGGGTGAAGCCTACGCTCACGCCCGGACTAAGTCCAACGAGGCTGAAGAAGTTTCGGCCATTGAGTGGCAGGTCCGAAATGCGCTTCTGCTCTATGACCGTGCCGAAGGCGGCGTTCTCAGTCGTTAGCAGTGCCCCGCTGGCACTAACTTCTATGGACTGTGAAGCTTGTCCGAGCGCGAGAGTAAAATCGACGCGAGCGGTCTGTTGTACCTGCAATTCGATGTTTGTTTTTGTGACCGTCGCGAAGCCGGATGCAACTACCTTCACCTGATAAGTGCCCGGAATAAGATTGGGGAAACTGTAGACGCCCGCTTCGTTTGTCGATGTTGTGCGGGTCACGTTGGTATCCACGTTCGTCGCGGTTACCCTGGCATTCGGCGCCATGCCGCCGACTTGATCCTTCACCTCCCCGGTGATTTCACCAGATGTCTGCCCGGACAAGATTCCGCAGGACAGGCAAAGCGTTAGAAGACAGAGTAGCTTTCGCATGTGAACCCTTTCACCAGGCAACGTGGCCGAATCGCGTACGAACCTATCACAGTCAGGTTCGGGACGCAATTTCTGGCCTGACTTGCTGGAGCGCTGCCGCTCAGCGCATTCGGCATAGTCCGGGATTCGGCAGAGCGCCTCAAATCATGCAGTGCAACAGCGCCGAATGACTCGGCTCGAAGCTATCTAACGTGATCCTTCGTGGTGAACTGTGGCGCGTCAACGCGCCGCGAAAGAAGGTCCGAGCCGCTCCCAAGTCAAGGTGCAACAGAACCCGGTCGGCTCAGCTACGTGCGGACTCTGCGGCACGATACCAGTTCCACGCTGTCCCCGATCTCATTCACTTCGGTCACGCGCAGCAGCATCTCCAGATCGGGGATCGGACTATCTACCGGCAAACCCAAATTTCGCAGCGTCCGGCCGACGGAGTCGGCGGTCAGAAGGAAGTCGCCCGCCATCTCGGTCGCCGCCATCGAAAGCCCAGCCACCAGCAGCACCCGGCCCGAACGCCCCGTGTTTGGTAACAGCGTGACGCGCGCATATGTTACCACCTTCCCGGTTTTCGGATCCGGATGAACCTCGAAACGGGACGGCTCGCCTGCCAGGGGATGCCGGTTCAGAATCGGCGCCGGCAGACCCGGCCGGACGGGTGGTATAGCGAAATTGGAGTCCTCGACCTGAAACAAATCCGCCCACGGGTTGGAGAAGGAACTCCCCAGGATCACGAAATCTCCCGTGCGGAATTCACGCGCATTCACCTGCCGGGCCTGGCGGACATTCACCTTTCTGCCGCGCCACCGCAGGCCGTCCGCGATCCGCGTCACGTTCTGCAGATCCCCAAGATTCGTGATCTGCCGTGTGGCGAGGATTCGCCAGAAGTGCTGCAGGTCTTTCTGCGCTACCAGTTCCGGCAGCGCCAGGTGTCCCAGATTTTCATACTCCAGCAACGTGAACCGGCGCCCCAAAAGGACCTGGATTAGTACTAATGCATCGTCGGCTACCACCAACTGTACCGGCCCGGGCGTTTCCCCGAATACCCGTGAGATGAAGTTCTGCGGAGGCAGCGTGCGGATGAGGATTCGGTCGTGCAAGTCCCATCCCGTGACACCGATGGCAACGACGATCAACGCGACAATCGCCAGCCGGCCTCGCCGCCACCACGGCGCGAGACTAGTTTTGGTCTTCGCCGGCACTACCGCCGTGGCTTCCGGCACTTCGACGAAGGTGTCCGGAGGCGCCGGCGGAGTGCACTGGAACTCGGGGACATAGGATCCAGACGGGAGATGAATGCGACACCGGGAATCCGCGCCTGCCGCTCCATAATGCTGCAGCAGTCGTTTGCGAACGTCGCTGGCGGTCACTCGCACAATAGCGTCCTCGGTGGTGTCGTAGTCCGCGGGGCGGCCGAACAGCGCGACTCCGATTGTCCGCTCTCGCAAATTGTCGAACTCCCCACGCAGCGAATGCTCGACTATATAGCGCAGGAACTCCTGGCTGCGGGGGCTACCCTTGAACGTGGGTCCGCCGATAATCTCGGCGAGGTGTTCCCGAAACTCGGACGCATGCTCCGCAGCCTCACCGAGTTTGGCGACGGCAACGGCGTGACTCACACTGCCGGTTCTGCGTTGCATTTGGACCCGTTGTGCACACCGAACTTTATCACAATGCCGGCCTTCGGACGCCAGCACCAGAGGTAGCTACTAAGAAAATGACAAACTTTCAGGTTAGCCCGTGGTTTCAATAACATAGGTTGCCGTTAGCGAACCTCGCTAACCTTGCCGGGCAACCCATCGAGTGATAGGGTCTGTCAGGGAGTCTTGCAAAATTTTCAGCATGCGGTTCTTTCGACTGTTTTGGTTGGCGCTGATCACCCTGTTGCCCGTGTTCGCGCAAAGTAACGGCACCATTGCCGGGAAGGTAACGGATTTGTCCCAGGCTGCGGTGCCCGGCGTCAAAGTAGTGGTGACGTCGGTCGAGACCGGCATCGCCTATCAGACCACCAGCAATTCTGACGGCTACTATACGGTTCCGTCGCTGCCGCCGGCAAACTACGTGGTCTCGTCGGATTGGGCCGGATTCAAGAAGAGCGTCTCCTCGCCGGTGAAGCTTGACACCACCGCGACTGCGCGCGTCGACCTCGTTCTCGTGCCGGCTGACTCCAAGCAGACGGTGGAAGTGACCGCGACGACGCCAGCTTTGGAAATCGACACATCCATGACCGGCAATACCGTCAGCGGTAAAGAACTCTCCGATCTCCCCCTGCAGGGCCGCAGCACACTGGAATTGGCTCTGACTGTGGCTGGCGTCAGCGGGGAGATCGGCGCCGACGAAGCCGGCATATCTTACAACATCCCCTCGACGGGTTCCGGACTCAGCATTGGCGGCGGCCGTCCCGGCATGTCTTCCGTCATGGCCGATGGGACCAATGCCACGAGTATCGGATATGGACGCGCCACGGTGACCTTCTCGCCGGACACCATTCAGGAGTTCAAAGTGGTAACTTCGACCTTCTCCGCACAGTACGGCGTGACTGGCGGCGGCATCATCAGCACGGTCAGCAAGAGCGGCACCGACGCGTTCCACGGCAACACGTTCTGGTTCACGCGGAATCCAGCGGTGACCGCACGCACTTTTGGGCAGCCCTTCCCCTCAGGTGTACGGCGCAATGAGTTCGGCGTCACGCAAGGCGGTCCGGTGGTGATTCCCAGAATCTATGACGGTAAACACCGGACGTTCTTTTTTGTCAGCTACGAGCCCAAACGGCGCCGCGACGAAACCGCGCAGTGGGAGCACGTCCCGACGGCGGCGGAACGCCAAGGCGATTTCCGCGCCTCCTGGGTTGGACCGGGGCAGACCAACCCGCTGCTCTACCAGCAAATGGCCTGCAGCGCCAACGGATGCGATGGACTGGTGGCACTCAATCGGGCGACCAGCACCACCGTATATCCGCTCTTCGGCGCCAACGATCCAGACCCGACCAAGGTCGGCCATGTTATCCCGCAAAACATGATTGATCCGGTGGCCAAGAAAGTCCTGCAGTACGTGCCGCTTCCCAACGTGCCCTATGACTCGCAAGGGCGCAACTTCCTGGGCGTATCCGGCGTCACCGGCTCAGACAATCGCTGGAGTGCAAAAATCGACCACAACTTCTCGTCGGCGAACCGCATGAGCGTGCGGTACACCGACATTCCCAACGTGTCCGACCGCTACAAACTGATCCGCGACTTCTACCTTGCCGAAGCGCCCCCATCAGACCAGAGCATTACCCGCCAGCCGTTCCTCAGCGATACCCACATCATCTCATCGCGCATCGTCAACGAAGCGCGCCTCAGCTATTCATTCTCCAACTACGGCCGCCGGCCTCCGGGCGACTTGGCCACCAAAAACTACACCAGGGACGTTTACGGGCTGCCCAGCGTCACCAGTTTCGGCTATCCACTGTTCACCACCGGGATGCTGAATCTCGGCAACCTGACGAGTCCTGCGCATTCCATCGAGCACCAGTACCAGGCCGCCGACGACGTCACCATGACCTTCGGCCGCCACACTATAACAATGGGCATAGATATCCGTTTCATGCAGTCGAACGTGACGTCGACCGGTTTTCAGGATGCCTGCTGCGGCAATTACGTGTTCAACGCCAACCAGACGGCATCGGGCAATGCCAACACCCCGGGGGGCGCCGGCGGCTACCCATTCGCGTCGTTCCTGCTGGGAGTACCGAACCAGACGATCGTGGCCGGTACGATCATCCCTTACTACTATCGCTACAAGACCGTCGCGGCGTTTTACCAGGACGATTTCAAAGTTTTGCCGGGCCTCACCCTGAACATGGGACTGCGCTGGCAATACGTGAGCCCGCGCTCCGAGAAATACAATCGCCAGGCCGGCCTCGATATCAACGATCCCATTCCCGTGTTGGACTCCAGCGGACACCTTTCGGCCTATGCGTTCAACTACGTCTTCAGTGGCGACGCCAGCGGCTCCCGCTATCTGGAACCTACGCACAAGCTCAACTTCGAGCCGCGTTTCGGGTTCGCCTGGACCCCGCGTGTCACCTGGAACCAGCACAACCGCTTCGTCGTGCGCGGTGGATACGGCATCAGTCACATCCCGTCCACGGCGACGGGACGCGATCCCTTCCCCGCGTTCTCGGCGGGTAATTCGGGAAGCTGGAGCTATCCGCAATGGAATGGCAACGCCGCCGCTCCGCTCACCCAGACCGTCACTCCCTCCTACCTGGAGAGCTTGGGACGCAATCCGCCCGTGGTGATCAGCGATCCCACGGCCAATCAGATTCCGGCGAATGGCCTAATGTGCGCCGGATGTGCAGTCAAAGACTCACGGTTGCCGGGCACCGCCGTAACTTTCGCGCAGGCCAACAGTTCGCCCTATGTGCAGACCTGGAATCTGACCACGCAATACCAATTCGCGCACGGTCTGGTGATGTCGATGGATTACATGGGGCAGAAGGGGACGCACCTGCCGTCGCCGAGGATCAATCTTAACAACCCCGATCCCCAGAAGTTCGCCGCGCTGCTCGACGCGGGCGGCGACCCGACGCAGACCGTACCCGATCCTTACGGGCGCATGGACACCGCAGGCAATCTCCGCTATGTGACCCAACAGGACCTCATGCGGCCCTACCCGACGTTGGGCGATGTCTACGTGCTGGGGATGACCAACAACAACTCTATCTATCACTCCGGAACGGTGGCACTCGAAAAGAGGTTTAGCAATGCGCTGGGGTTCCGCTTCAACTACACGTGGTCGAAGTCGATAGACGACGCATCGGATGCCATGGGCGATTACAACAACCAGTTCAACTGGGGCTATTCATTCTCCGAGGATCCCCTGAACCGCAAGCGCAATCGGTCGGTGTCGCAATTCGATTCCCGACACCGTTTCAACCTGACGATGAACTCGGACCTGCCGTTCGGCAAGGGGCGCCCATACCTCAATCACGGCGGCCTCCTTTCTTTTCTGACGGGCGGTTGGAGTTTGAATGCCGTCGGGAGTCTCTATAGCGGATATCCGTTTACTCCCTTGTTGGGCGACGCGAACGGCATACCGGGCGCCAACACCGCTGCTATGGCCGTGCGCCCCGACGTCATCCCTGGCGTGCCGCTTATCAATCCGCTATGGACTCGGGAGCACGCTCTCGATGTGCCGTACTTCAACCCACAAGCGTTCGGCCGTCCGGCGTACGGGCAGTTGGGAACCGCCCCCCGGACCATGGATTATCTGCGCGGTCCGTGGCGTCCGAATCTCAACGCGTCGGTGTTCCGGTCGTTCTATCCGTTTGAGAACCACCAGCGCTACATCCAACTCCGCATGGAGGCGTTCAATGCCCTCAACCATGTCTGGTTCACCATGAATCCGAACTCCAGCGTGAAGATTTTCAAGAGCGCCCCGGCCGTCAGCCGGACGGGTCTCTCGCTTGCCGGTCCCGTACCGTACCTGGTGGGATCGAATGTGCCGGTATATGCTGTGGGCACGCGCGAAAACATCCTCGCGGCGAACTACAACACTACGTTCGGGGTGTTCGATATCAATAACAACAACCCGGGACGCATCGTGCAATTCGCGGTGAAATTGTTCTGGTAGACAAATGAAAAGCATGCCTCGTGTTCCTTGGCGGCGCTACCTTTCGCGTCAACGACGGAGGCTCAGGCAACCCCTCCACCTACGCCGGGCGCCTGGGATAGCACGCCGACATCCTATAGGTGATGCCCTTCGAAGTTGACGATCGTCTGGATCGCCACGAAAGATGAGATGCCTTGCCGCGTGGACAGTTCCTGATTCCTGGGACCGCTCAGTCGGCATCCGGGCTCCTTCCGCCACTCCGGAATCGGACTTATTCGTGTTGGACGTGCTTTCAATGCGTTCTATCTCAGGCAACAGAACACGGTCCCTGAATTCCACTGCGTCTGCGGAAAATATGCCGCTGTCCATCGGCGTTGCTACTCCGATTGCTAACCCGCGCAGTCGCAGCTGCGAAAGATTAAACAGCATGTATGCCGCTGACAGGGAAAAGTTTAAGTTACAGCCGACGGAGCGCTGGTCACGGACGATAAATCATCGCGCCCTCCTTGGTGGAAGGACACGCCAGTATTCTGACGCGACTTTAGAAACCTGCTGCAAAAGACCCCAATCACGGTGATCTGATGGCGCACCAAAAAGCGATACTTTCTGTCGTTTGGAGAGTGTCAGTGATCTCGTCGCGGCTCGCTAACGCCGGCATCATAATGTTCTTACGTAAATTTTGATTGACACCATCGGAGGCAGGCTACAATGCTAAGGCAATCCTCACGGTCTGCATCAGGCCGCCTGACCCGGCAACTTCTTTACGGTCTCGAATTCAATGCAACCGGGATCGAACACTTCGGTGCCCACGAGGCCGGCGGGGCTTACCTGTTGGTCGAGGAGCTTTAGATCTGGGCCCCGCCGCCGTCAACAAAAAGTTCAACGCCAGTGATATAGCTGCTGTCGTCTGAGGCCAGAAAGAGCACAGTTTTGGCGATCTCCTCGGGACGCCCGAAACGCCCAACTGGAATTAACGGCAGGATGCCGGCTACGATCGCATCTACCTGCTCTTTCGGCCAGCCCAGGGTTTCAACGATTGGCGTATCCGTATAACCAGGGCTAACGGTGTTGACGCGAATCTTCCGCTCCCTGAGCTCGGATGTCCATGTGCGCGCGAACGACCGCACCGCTGCCTTGGTGGCGCTGTAAACAGTCTGGGTGGGAATGGCTTTGATTGAGGCAGCCGAACCATTGATGATGATAGAAGCGCCATCCGGCATGAGGGGAAGGGCCTTTTGCACACTGAAGAGAAGTCCGCGGACGTTAATGCCGAAGGTCAGATCAAACTGCAGCTCGGTGATCTGACCTATCAGCGCGTTCTGGCTTGCAATGCCTGCATTGGCAAACAGAATATCGATGCGTCGCTTTTCCTGGGCGATCTGAGCGTAGAGGCGGTCTATGTCTTCAAGGTTGGCGACGTCACCCTGAACCCCCGTCACATTTCTGCCGATCTGCGCGACTGCCGCGTCGAGTTCCTTCCGACGGCGGCCGGTGATGTAAACGTATGCGCCCTCGGCAACGAACTGCTCTGCTGTCGCGAGTCCGATACCGCTGCTTCCGCCGGTGATCACAGCAATTTTTCCTGTCAATTTGCTCATATTGTTTCTCCTTGTGGCTGCTTCGTCCGAACGGAGCGGATCTGGCAGGGGTGAGTAGATGGGATAGGCTCTACTAGGCGCGCGGGACGGTTCCGTCTTGCTCTGATGCACCATGGCGACGGTATACCCGCTTGAGGAAACGGTCGTTGTCGGTTCAGTTTTGCTTTGTTTTTTTGTTGTCCTTTCGAATGACAACCGCTCATTGCCGTCGCGGATCTCATCGCCATGCTGGGTTCCTGCCGCGTTTTGAAGGGCAACATGAAGAAGTAGTCCGCAGACAATCTGAATGCTCCGCTTATGGAGCGGAAGCGGGCCGCAACCGTGGCTGCGGCACGGGAGAGCTTCCTGCCAATGCCGCGCCATGATCCGGTCCCGTCTTTTGTCGAGACGGCGAAGTGGGATCGACTCTAACCGTTACGTAATTGGATGGCATCGTGACGCTCGTATGGGTGAATTGGTCTTCGCAGTCAGGGTTCGTTTGAGTCCACATGCCATCGACATAGTTGCCGACGCAACGAGTCGAAGCGGCTTCGTCTATCGCTGTGCGTTGAACGAAAACCGGGAACGTGGTGAGGCTAAAGTAAGCCGCGGCGTCCTCCCGGCCGATGCCGCCCACGGAGACGGTACGGCGGACCGCCGGCTCGAGATCCTCCAGATGGAGATATACGCTAAAAGTAAAG
>JAOAPQ010000898.1 GCA_025462965.1 Bryobacterales bacterium | reverse complement strand
GTTCGCAATATTCGATACGGTCGAAGATTTTGCGATCCATAAACGGCTCGCCCAGACCGATGAGCATCATGTGCTCGGCGGAACTGCCGGACTCCTGGACCAGGCGCTGGAAGATTTCATCTTCCATATCGGCCTTGGGCTGCTTGTGCGTCTCGCGCGGACACATGGGGCAATAGAGATTGCACTTTGCGGTGGTTTCGACGATGTATTCCACCGGGAGGGCATTCAGGCGCGTGCGGCCGGTGAGATAGCCGTGCAGGAGCTTCCATCGATTCCAGATGCGGGGCATTCGGGGGAGTTGACGCGGATCGAACGGCAGGCTGAAGCCCGCGCCACAGACAAAGTATAGCGTGAGGGGCGCCGGCGGCATCATAGGAACGTGCAGGATCGAATACGCAGGTTGAATGACGCGCCGGTGAGAGAGAACGCGCGGTATGTACTTTACTGGTCGCAGATGAACCGGCGGGCGCGCGTGAACCAGGCGCTGGAACGGGCAATTGAGGTTGGGAACGAGCGGCGGCTTCCGGTGCTGTTTTACGAAGGGCTGACATGTACGTATCCGCACGCGAACGATCGCCTGCACACGTTCATTCTGGACGGCGTGCCGGAAACGGCGAAGCAGTGTAAGGAGCGCGGTATCGGTTACGCCTTCTATTTGCGGCGGCGAAAGAGTGATGCGAACGATGTGCTCTATCGGCTGGCGGCGGACGCGGCGATGGTGGTGACGGACGACTACCCGACGTTCATCGCGGCTGGGCATAACGCGAGCGTCCCGGGGAAGATCAGGGTGGCATTTGAAGCGGTGGACGCGAGCTGCATTGTGCCTATGAACCGGCACGAGAAGCGGAATTACGGCGCGTATACGATCCGGCCGAAGATCAGGAAGATGCTGCCGGAGTACTTACGGCCGATCACGGAGCAGAGCGTGGGTCATCGCTGGCGCGGGGCGCCGCCGGGGGATTTCCATACGAACGTGTCGGAGAGGAACGTTGCGGAGCTCGTTGCTTCCTGCGAGATCGATCATTCCGTGCCGCCTTCCCTTTCGTATCGGGGCGGGCAGGTTGAAGCGGAACGGCATCTCGAATATTTCCTGAGGGAGAATTTGCGGCGGTATGCGCGCGAACGCAATGAGCCGGCGAGTCACGCGACATCGAACATGAGCCCGTATTTGCACTTCGGCGCGATTTCTTCGCTGGATGTTGCGCTGCGGGTGAAGGATCACGCGGCCCGGCATCATTTCATCGCGGACGAGTTTCTGGAGGAACTGATCGTGCGGCGGGAGCTGGCGTTCAATTTCGCGCGGTTCACGGCCCGGCAGGATTCGCTGGATGCGCTGCCGGAGTGGTGCCGCACAACGATGCGTGAACACGCGGAGGATGCGCGCGGACATGTGTATACCGCGAAGCAGATGGAGGCCGCGGAGACTTACGACCCGCTCTGGAATGCGACGCAGAAGGAACTGCTGCTGCGCGGGAAGATACACGGGTACTATCGGATGTACTGGGGCAAGAAGATGATCGAGTGGTCGAAGACGTATGAAGATGCGCTCGAACTGATGATTCGCTTGCACGATGTGTATGCGCTGGATGGGCGAGACCCGAATACCTACACGAATATTCTGTGGTGCTTCGGGCTGCACGACCGGCCGTGGGGGACGAGGCCGGTGTTCGGGAGTTTGCGATATATGTCGTTCGAGGGGATGAAGCGGAAGACGAATGTCGGGGCGTATATGGAGGAGATTGCGGAGTTGGAGCGGACCGGGAGGGATCGGTGGCGGTTAGCAGGCGGTAACCAACCCGCCGCGGGATCACATCCCGCCCTACATGATTGAGGTCACTTGCAGGATGCTTCGGGCCCGCACGACCGGCTGTTGGGGACGAGTTTGCGATGTATGTCGTTCGAGGGGATGAAGCGGAAGAGGAATGTCTGGGCGTACATGGAGCGGACCGGGAGGGATCGGTGCGGTTAGCAGGCGGGTAACCAACCCGCCGCGGGATGGCATCCCGCCCTACACGGTGTACTAGCCTACGATTGAGCTCATTTGCAGGATGCGGAGTCCGAGTTGGCGGTCGCCTGAGGCCTGGGTTACCGCAGCGGCAGCATGCCGGGGGATACCCTTGGTGAATACTCGCCAGGCGATCTCCTGGGGGATCGTGATCTCTGCAACCGCGGCGGCCGACGGGCGATCGACTAACTGCCAGGTAGCTGCATCGCGATGTAGCCACCACGACCCACCGCAGTCGCCGGAGATATTGAATTGCAAAATGGTACCGGGGTCGGCTATTGCGTTCCGGTATGTATAAGGTAGAGCACGCATGAAGCAATCCAGAACCGGATGGTAGAGCTCCGGAGTCATGATGCCCGGGCGGTCCACCGCGAGCCTGATCTGTTGCTGATGGTGCCAGCGTTCCGTGAATTCACGCGCGGTATCGAACCAGTTCAGGGAGGTTTTTTCGCCAGCCCAACTTACGCCACAACCGGCCGGGGAAAAGGGGTCGAGCGATTCGTGATACTCGGCGTATTCCCGCGAAGCTACTGCCATGAGCGATATAAGAACCCGCGGACTCAGACGGCGATAGAGCGCGACCCCCTCCTGGTTGAGTCTGTCGATCAACGCGACCAGATCCTTCGGTGAAGCGATGATGGGCTGCGCGGAGGAGTAGCGGTCGCGGCCGCCGGAGAGCTTGCGCAGCTGGGTATCCAGGAGATGAGCGGCGACGTCTTTGACCTTCCATTTCGGGGCGACCGTCTGCTGTTCCCAGTCGTCCGGGGTGAGCGAGCGAAGTAACTCGAGCAGCAGCCCATCGATTTTCGAGAACAGATGAGCTGTCAGGATCGGGGGTGGCATCGGTGTGGGCTAACTTATTCCCGAAGCCGCGAGGGCAGCGGGTAGGTCCGGGTACTTCCACACGAAGCCGTTGGCTTCCGCCGCCCTGGGCAGCACGCGGGTGCCGGTGAGCATCGTGTCCGCCAATTCGCCGAAGAGCAGTTTGAGCGCGAAAGGGGGGATTTGCAGAAGCGCCGGTTTGCCGAGCACTCTCGCAAGTTCCGCGGTGAACTGCGCGTTGGTCACCGGATTGGGCGCGGTACCGTTCCAGACGCCTGAGAGGTTGCTATCGAGTGCGCGGCGGAACATTGAGATCAGATCGTCGAGTTGAATCCAGGACATCCACTGTTTGCCGGACCCGAGCTTGCCGCCCGCGAACGCACGAAATGCCGGCAGCATGGCTTTCAGCGCGCCTCCCTCAGCGCCGAGGACGATGCCGATGCGAACTTTCATCACGCGGAGTCCGAACTCGCGCGCCCGATCGGCTTCGCGCTCCCACTCCTGGCAGGCCTCGGCCAGAAAGCCGGAACCGGGCGGGGATGTTTCGTCCACGGGTTGGTCGCCGCGCGCGCCGTAATAGCCGATTGCGGAGGCGCAGATCAGAGTAGAAGGCGGGTGCTTTACTTTGGCGATGGCATCCACCAGCCGCCGGGTTCCCAAGACGCGGCTGTCGCGAATCTTGTGCTTCACTTCGGGCGTCCACCGTTGCGCGACGGGCTCGCCCGCCAGGTGCACAACCGCGTCGAAATCGTTAAGGCTCTCTTCGGAGGGTTCACCCTGCATGGGATCCCAGTAGAAGGAACCGACGGCGTCGCGCTTCTCCGAACCGGGCCGCCGGCTCCAGACTGAGACGTAATGGCGGTCGCGCAGCAACGAATCCACGAGACGCCGTCCGATGAAGCCGCTTCCTCCCGAGATGATGCATTTCATTGTGTCTATTCTAAGTCCGGTATACTTAGGCGCTATGTCCGCGGTTCTTACCCAGGTACTTACGCCTCTAAGCCGGACGTTTCCGCCGCTTGGCGGGAACATCAAAGCGTTGATGGTGTGGCCGAAATTCCCACCCTCGTTCTGGGGTTTCGAAGGCGTGCTGGAAATGATTCCGGAGCGCTCCATGACTCCGCCGCTGGGGTTGATCACGGTGGCGGCGCTGTGTCCGGCGACCTGGAATATACGGCTGATCGATTGCGCGTTCGAGGAACTGCGCGACGAAGATCTGCAATGGGCGGACCTGGTGATGGTGAGCGCCATGCACGCGCAACGTGTATATGCGCGAGCGGTGCTGGG
>JAOAPQ010000856.1 GCA_025462965.1 Bryobacterales bacterium | reverse complement strand
CCGTCGCAGATCCCCGGCGCAGGCGTCTCTTCGATTACTTTCTGATTGCGACGCTGCGCCGAGCAATCGCGCTCACCGAGCGCAAGCACACCGCCCTTGCCATCGCCGAAGATTTGTACTTCAATGTGCCGCGCTTCCGCGACGAAGCGCTCCAGATAGATTCCGCCGTCTTTGAAGTTGGCCCGGCCCAGGCGTTCCACCGCCTCGAAGTTCGCGCCGAGCGCTGCCGCATCGCGACACAGCCGCATTCCGATGCCGCCGCCGCCCGCGGTCGCTTTCAACATGACCGGATAGCCAATGCGCGCCGCCTCCGCTTCGGCAGCGGCCAAACCGCTGAGCAGCCCAGAGCCGCTGAGCAGCCCAGAGCCGCTGAGCAGCGGCACCCCGTTCTCTTCCGCAATGCGCCGCGCGGTATGTTTCATCCCGAACGCACGCATCTGCTCCGGAGTGGGCCCGATGAATACGACTCCCTCCCGCGCGCATGCTGCCGCGAACTCCGCGTTCTCGCTCAGAAACCCATAACCCGGATGAATGGCCTGGGCGCCGCTCGCATGCGCGGCGGCGAAAATGCGCTCGAATGAGAGATAGCTTTGGGCCGCAGGCGCAGGTCCAATGGCTATCGCTTCGTCGGCCATGCCCGCGTGCAAAGCATGTTTGTCCGCGTCCGAATACACGGCCACGGACCCAACGCCCATCAGCCTCAGAGTGCGCGCAATCCGGCAGGCAATGGCTCCGCGGTTGGCGATCAGGACTTTATCGAACATTCATCCCAAACCAACATCTGCGCGGGCGTCGGATTATACGCGTTGCAAGGATTATTCAACTGAGGGCAGTTACTCACTAATACCAGAACGTCCAGCGCCGCCCGCATCTCGACATACTTGCCGGGCTCGGAAATGCCGTCTTCGAACGTCAACTTACCTTCCGGCGTCACGGGAACGTTCATGAAGAAGTTCACGTTGTGGGCGATGTCCCGCTTCTCGAGCCCGCGGCCCCACTGCAAGATTGCCTTCAGGAAGCTCTGACGGCAGGCATGCATGGACCGCTTCTCAATCGCGTATCGCACCATATTGCTCTCCTGCGAACAGGCGCCGCCGAGCGTGTCGTGACGGCCGCACGTATCGGCCACAATCTCGACCAGTACATTACCTTCCGTGGAGATCAGGCGCGATCCCGTTGTCAGATAGATGTTTCCCTGCCGTTGCAGCGTGTCCACGGCGCTGTACCGGTCCGCATAGTTATGCGCGTTGTAGAACAGCGTATCCACGGCCTGGTTGCCGCAAAGGTCCACAATGCGCAGCGTTTGGCCAGCCCGCAGTTCATAGATCCAGGGCTCTCCGGCGGGAACGGTCGCGCTGTGCGCTGCCTTCGCCGGGTCAAGCGTGCTCTCCACAAGCTTTTGTCCGCTCATGCGAAGTACCGTTCCGTGAGAATGAAGCCGCGTTCGTTCTCAGGCCGCGATTGCCTGCAAGGGTCCTCTGGGCCGGGGGCCATGCCGCGCCTCACCGTAAGCTGAACGGGTCGCGGTGCATACGAAGGGGCGGGATCCAGCGGGTGCTGGCAGGTGTTCAGAATCACTAGGGTATTCATTTCGGCGCGCAGCTCAACATAGCCCCCGGCCCTTGAATTACCCGGCTGAAATCGCATGCCGCCATCTTCGCTCACCACAACCTTGCTGAAAAAGTTAATGTTCGCGACGAGGTCGCGTTCACTCAATCCGTACTTAGCGAGTTCGATCAGAAACCCGTCGCGCGCGTTCCGGTAACAGGCATTGCGATGTTCCTGGTAAGTCTTCTCGCCATACTTCTCGCGTACCAATGCCGCAGTCGAATGGCCGCTCAAGGGATCATGCCATCCACACGTATCTTCCGTAATCGAGCAGAGGATGCGTCCCATGTCGGAATACAGAACGAAGCCCGTCGTCAATCGCGCAATGTGTTGCGCCTTGAGTGTATCCGGCATGTTGTACCGCTCCACCGGATTCTCGAAGTTGTGGAACATGGCGCCCACATTTGCGCCGCCTTCCACATCGGTGATTCGAAGCGTAGTCCCCCGCTTGAGCACGTGCGACCACGTCGCACCGCCGGGCAGAGATTCTTCCCATAGTGTGTTGTTCTTCAAACTCAAATTCTCCATGATATTCCAGCGGAAGTTTAGAGCGCCCGAGTGGGGCAGCCTCGATTCACTACACCCGCTGAGCGTCCATCCGGGCGCCGTATTCAATCTCGCGCACCACGGCCTCAATCTCTTCGTGGCTTTCATGGCCGGGCACTGCAAGATCCATCGCCACTCGCGCCCCGCCGGCCGCTTCATCTTTCGCCAGCATCACGACGCGTGTACCCAAAAAAACGGCCTCGTGCGTGTTATGCGTGACGAAGAGGATTGTTGTTCCGGAATCTCGCCATACCCGGCGCACCAGCTTCTGCATTTCCCGCCGCGTGCCGGGATCGAGGGCGCTGAACGCCTCGTCCATCAGCAGGATCTTGGGTTTCGTGATCAACGCCTGCGCAATCGCCACACGCTGCTGCATTCCGCCCGAAAGCTGGTCGGGATATTTCCCGCCGTCCGCGTCGCACAATCCCATCGCGCGCAGCTGCGCATAAGCTTCGTCCTGAAACTCGCGCCGGCGCCGGAAGAAGCGCGGGGTGCATCGGTTGAAGAGCCCGAACTCGGCGATCTCCAGACCGAAGGTCACGTTCTCGAGCACCGTCTTATCCGGGAAAAGGGAATACTTCTGCGGCACGTAACCGCGGTCGCGATCCGGATGGTTCTTCTCTTCACCTGCAATCAGCACGCGCCCGCTCGTCGGCGATTCGGCGCCCAGGATCAGCCGCAACAGCGTACTCTTGCCGCATCCCGTCTGCCCCACCACGGAAATAAATTCGCCCGCGCGGATCTCGAGATTCACGCCGCACAGCACTTTCTTCACCGGCCCGCGATGCACCGGGTAAGCGACGTGCACGTTGTCCACGCGAATCAGAGACATTATTCGCGAAACCACGGATGCAGCCGGCGATTCATCACCCGCATTGTCCAATCCACCAGAAACAGCAGCAGAGCCACCCAGAGCACGTACGGAATAATCGTGCTCATGCCCATGTTGCGCCGCAGCAGCGCAATCCGGTAAGCCAGCCCGTCAGTCGCCGCG
>JAOAPQ010000811.1 GCA_025462965.1 Bryobacterales bacterium | reverse complement strand
CGCGTACGTTCAGAGTTCGCGCAGCAGGACCTGAAAGGCGAAGCCGTGAAAGAGCAGTTCTTCGCCCGCCGCGCCGCAGAACAGAAGAAGAGGCACGAAAAGCAGCGTGCGCCAGTTCGCGCCGGCTTCCGGGCTTGCGACGAAGTGCGCGGCATGGAACAGCACCGCGGGGACCAGCACCAGAGTGGCCGCTGCCGCTCCGCCGGCAATCCCCCAAAGCACATTCGTGCGGGAGAGATGGTTCCAGTGAAGGCCCACGTCGATGAGCGGCCGGCCCCCGAAGATCGCCATGGCGAATGCCGTAGCCAGAGCGGCCGCGATCAGGCTGCCGATCGTGAGGCCCACCAGATAGCCTCCCACGAGCATCGCCAGCGGGCCCAGAACGTAAACCGCTACGACATAAAGCAACAGGAAGACACCGGCCTGGATCGCTGCGCGTAACGGATCACGCCGCATCAGTTCAACTTGACGCCCCGCTCGGCCACGCGGGCGGGGAGAACGGTTGCGCCTTCTTTCACAATAGCGGCCGCGACCTTATCCTTGGCACTGGGATCCACGAGGAATAGGACGCATCCTCCTCCGCCCGCACCGCAAACCTTCGCGCCTTGGGCACCGGAGCGCCGCGTGATGTCTACCAGCCGATCGATGAGCGGAGTCGATATGCCGGGCGCGTTCTTGCGGCGATGGCTCCATTCCTCCCGCAAGAGGCGGCCAGCGTCATCCCAATCGGAGCGTTCCAGGGCACAGCGCATGCCGTTGGCGATGGTCGCGATGTGGTCGAAGTTGCGGTGGACAGCGCGATCCCCATCGATGTGCGCTTTCATGACTTCCCAATTGTTGATACCGGAATTCCGGGGTTCTCCCGTATAGGCGAGGACGAAGCGCGCGTTCAACTCTTCGGGCTCAACCGGCAGCATGCTGCGGCGAATCCCCGCGGGTCCGAGCGCGAGCGCGGAGACGCCGCCGTACATAGCGGGGTAGTAGTCCTGCGCGCCGGTGGGAACGCGGATGATCTGGGCTTCGACGTTCTGCGCGATTTCGCGCAGCTTCTCGATGGAGTGGCCGGATTTTGTGAGGCGGTTCAACGCGGCAGCGACAGCGATGATGAGCGCGGACGATCCGGAAATGCCGGCTCCCGCGGGCGCCTCGGAATCCGTGCAAAGCTCGAAGCCGGTATCGGGCGAGAAGTGGCGGACCAGCCAGGCGAGCAGGGGAAGCTGGTAGCGCTTTGCGGCCCGGAGGGATTCGACCGATTCGAAAATCTCCTCGCGATTGAGATCGCGCGAGCGGAGGATGATCCTCGCGTCGACGCGCGTCTCGAGCACGCAGCTGGTGTAGCGATCGACGGCGAAGTTTACGGTAACTGCGTTCGCGTGAAAGAGGTAGAGGGGCCAGATGTCGAGCGTTCCGCCGGCGAGATCGACACGGCAGGGCGCTTTTGCGGTGATGCGCATGAATAGGTGAACATAACATAACGAGAAATGGCCATTCGTAGAATTCGCCAATTAGGCGATCCGATTTTGCGCGAGACTTCGGCGGCGGTGAGACATCCGGCGGGTGGAGGCGAGACGCTCGAAGACCTGCGCGACACGCTGCACGAGTTTCAGCGCACGCACGGGTTCGGCCGGGGCATCAGCGCGATTCAGATCGGCGTGGCGGAGCGGCTGATTTACATCGAGTTCGAGGGGTGTGAATACTGCATTGCGAACCCGGTGTACGAGTTTCAGAGCGAGCAGACGTTCCGGCTTTGGGACGACTGCTTTTCATTTCCGGATTTGCTCGTCTACCTGGAACGGGCGGAGACGGTGCGGGTGCGTTACGAGGACGAGGACGGCGTAACGCGCACGGTGACGGCGACGGGGCCGCTATCGGAATTGCTACAGCATGAGATCGATCATCTGGACGGCGTGCTGGCAGTCGACCGGGCGCTTGACGGGAACAGTTTGGCGACGCGCGAGGAATGGAGGCGGATTGTCGGCCAGCAAGTGTAGAGTCCTGGCGTTTATGTGTGTCGCAGGCTTTTTGGTCCGTGCGCAAACCGGCTCATTGCCCACCGACTTCTATATCGTCTCTGAGGTGGTTTCGGACGCGTCGCCGTTCTGGTTTCACTACATCCTGCATGTCACGGCCGCCGGCCGGGACTCCCTGGTCACTTACATTCGCGTTGCGCCCCTGGACGCGATGTGTTCGGAATCAATTTCGGTTCAGGCCGCTACGGTCACGCTTTCCGGCGTTCAGCCTGCCGATCTCATCTCTGCGTATCACATCTGTGAAATTGACTCGCCGCTTCTGAACCGCAAGCTTCAAAGGCGCATCCATACCGCGGCGATCGACGACAGCCTTCGCTTCGGGATTGTCGCGAGCTGCGAGGGGAGGGAAGTAGTTATCCACCTTCCTTTTCCTGAGCAAGTGAGGCTCGAGGATCTTCGAAAGAAGTCCCCACAACTGGCCCGCTGGTGGGATTTACCAGAGTCCATTAAACAGAGGGCGTTTGGGTCTAGCGACGTGTTTCAC
This sequence comes from Bryobacterales bacterium, assembly GCA_025462965.1. Classification (GTDB taxonomy): domain Bacteria; phylum Acidobacteriota; class Terriglobia; order Bryobacterales; family Bryobacteraceae; genus JALYXI01. Next base: position 224 of record JAOAPQ010000811.1, on the reverse strand, counting down.
CCTGTTTCCGCTGAGCAGGACGACCGGTTACAGGAGGAGGGAGGGGCCGCGATTGCCGCCCTACGATTGGGCCGATTCGATCAAGGGCTCGGTTTTTCTTGTCGGTCTGTTTCCGGTCCTTGCAAACCGCGCTCGTTTGCTGACGAATTGCGTGGGTACGTGGGAACACTCCGTTCTCAAGAAGATGCGCCGAAACTGAGTCACGCGGCCCAGTACCGATTTCA
>JAOAPQ010000708.1 GCA_025462965.1 Bryobacterales bacterium | reverse complement strand
AGGGTGCGAAGGACCTAAAACGCAAGGCTGACGAGCACTGAGTCAGCTCGTCTCTTCCACCAGCTTGTCCACACGCATCCGGTAAATCGCCGGCTTTCCATCCCGGTCGCTTTGAAACAGAATGTGCTGGCTATTGGGCGTGAACACCGGCGCCACCATCCGCGGGTCCGACGCTTTGTGCTCGCACAGCGTAAACTCCCTCCTGGCTGCACGCAGGAACAGGAGCACGGCCGGCGATGCTTTGCTTCTGCTTGCGCCCACCATCACGGACGAATCGCCGTTAACCCCGAATTGCACGAACTGGCTCGTCTTGCCGACCGGCGCATCCGCGTTCTCATCGGGAGTATGTTCCCGGAGCGTGTTCGGTTGCCTCGTGTCCTCGGGAAATCGAAGGTAAAGAAAGGTGCGGCCCGAAGGATTCCACTGCACCATGCCCGCGCACACCCTGGCTACCGGTTCCATTTTCAGCGGACGATGCTGCTGCCCGTCGAAATTCACCAGCCACGCCGCGCCGTTCTCACGGAAGTACACCGCCTGTGTCCTTCTTGGCCGTGCAAGTACCAGGCCGACCGGTGACGTCGATTCGGCGATTGTCTGCGCCGCGCCGGTCGCGAGCGTGACCAGCCGCAAGTGCGGCCCCTGCGCAACCACTGCGTGAGCGCCATCGTCGCTAACCGAAACTTTGGCGGCGCCTTCCGCCCGATAGATCTCCCGCTCGCGCAAACCGCCGAACAGAACCTGTTTCAGCGATGGGCCATCGAAATAGCAGAATCCGCGTTCGTCCGGCAGCAGCGTCAGCGAAGCTGTGTCCAGCGCGGCGGCGTCGGTCAGTTGACGCGATTCACCGCTCTTCAAATCCATGCGAAACGCCTGCGGCGAACCGCCTCGATCGCTGGCATAAAGCAGGAACGTCGAACGCCGGCCGAATATCCGCTGCCCGGAGGCCGGAAGCACGCTCACGTGTTTCGCATCGGTGAGACGCACTACATCCAACTCGGTTGCGGGGTCGGCGTAGCGGCGTGCTTCCGCCGGAATAGCCTTACCTTTTTCTGTTTCAGCCGCGAAGGCGGAGCCCGCCAGCAGAGAGATAAACGCTCTGCGCTTCATCTACTCCCCAGTGTACTGTGAGGCCGGATTACTGGTTGTGGCTCGAATTGTAATGCTGCTTCAGCAAATCCGCGCCGAAATCGTTCGTCCAGTCGCGCCAAACCGTGTGGATGTGGTTGGCATCGTTCTGGGTATTGTCGTATTCGATCAGAAATGCAGGCGATTGAATGCGGTAATAGTGCGGACCGCCGCGTTCCGCCACGCCGGCCCATGCGAAGTAGATGTCGCGTTCCGTCTGCTTAACTTGCGCCATCCGCGCCTCGGCCATTTGCTGAGGCAGGTTGCTCGCGTACACGTCCAACAGGTCCATCAGCATCTGCGTCTGCTTGGCGTTCATCTTTGAAAGAGGAAGCCCGGCCGGCTTGCCGTCCAGCTGCGCGCGCTTCGAGTTGGACGTTACGATCTCCTTGTAAGCGTCTGTGGTGATGATGCAGGTCTTCTTTTGTCCCGCGTCCAGAGCGTTCAGCAACTCACGCGCCCGGTCCTCTTCTTGCGCAAGCAGCCGAACGCCCTTGCGCGGCCCTTCGCGAACCTCTGCCGGGTTCGATCCGAAAAAGCTGGGTGCGTCGATCACGCGCCCATTCGAGATCGTATAGTTCTGGCTCAAGTGATGACCTTCCACCCGGTAGCCCCACTGCCCGGTATCCGATGGAGTCCCGAAGATGCTGAAGTAATACTTGCCCGGATTACGCCGCTCGCCATCATCCTTCTCCATCACCTTCAGCACGTCTTCCATGCTCATAATGGTTTCGGCCTTGATCAGGCCTTGCTGGCTCAATCCCGCGGTCAGCAGGGCCGTGGCCAGATGCTGCTGCGCCGGAGTCATGTCCCTGAGCGCCAGCCCTTTGCGCGGCACCGGCGTGAAAAACCAGTTCTCCCGTTCCGCGCTGTCGAGCGTGAAGGTAGCCTGGGCCTTCTCCTCAGGCGTAAGCGAGTCAAGAAACTGCTTCGCCGCGAGGGTCATCATCGAGGCATTGTTTGCGCGTTGGTAAGCGGCGGTCAGCAGTACGGCGCACACGGCGAGCGCCGCAATTCGGGGCGGTATATGTTTCACGTGGGTTCTCCAGCAGCTAAAAGCATATATCAACCGCAGTCCTGCCGGGAACGTGAGAAAATGAAAATTCACCAGGAGAAAATCATTGGCCTATCCCGAACAACTCATCGCACCCATGCGTCAGGACCTCACGCGTTTCGGTTTGGAAGAAGCGCGAACGCCCGCCGATCTGGACCGCGTTCTCACCCCCGGTAGCGGCGCCGTTCTCGTCGTCATCAATTCCGTGTGCGGATGCGCGGCTGGCAAAGCACGTCCCGGAGTCGGAATGGCTTTGCAGCACACGCCCAAACCCGACAAATCCATAACTGTTTTTGCCGGGGGTGACGATGCGGCCGTGGCTCACTTGCGCGATCTGCTGAAAGGCTATCCGCCGTCGTCACCCTCCATCGCCATCTTCCAGGACGGAAAACCGGTGCATATGATTCACCGGAGCGATATCGAACGCCGCGACGCGCTGCAGATCGCGAAGCTTCTCACGGACGCCTTCGACCATTTCTGCACTAAGACGCCGGCCTAGTCGAAGTCCCAAATCTTCATTAGTCCCACTTAAAAGCGCCCGAAGTGTAGACGAGCAAAATGGGTGCTAACTTCGGTCCTGTATGACTGAGCGGGTTGGTCAATCGCAGAACGACGTTTTCGTCCAACTGTCCCCGACGTCATGCCGCGAGCGGCATGAGCGCTTCGATGAAATACAAACTTGTTTCAGGTTTTTGAGGGCGGCTACCGAGGCGCTTGGGGAGACGATAGGGATTCGCGATCCCGCCGCTCTCATGTCGCTCCGGCAGGAAGCCCGCGCCATCCGGGAGCATCTGACGTTCTTAAAAGAGGCATATCTGCGACACCTGGAGCAACACGGCTGCTAGACCGTTCTCCGCCTCCAGAAGACGTAGACCGGCACACCCGCGCCCAGGATTCCGAGCCCGATGAGCGAACTCCTGGGCTCGCTCGCCAGCGTGTTTCCCACGAACCAGAAGCTGACCGCCGCAAACAGCAGTGGCGTCCACGGATACCCGTGCATCCTGTAAGGCCGCTTGAGGCCGGGCATTTTGTTTCTCAGCACCACCACCGCAAGCGCCGTCAGCCCATAAAAAATCCACGCTGTAAAGACCACATACGAGTACAACACCTCGTACGTCCCCGTTAACGCCAACACGGCCGACCACGCCGAGCTTAACGCAATCGCCACGCCCGGAGTCCCATGCTTCGCGTGTACCAGCCCAAAGCTCCGGAAGAAAAGCCCATCCCGCGCCTGCGCGAAATAACCTCTCGGCACTGCCAGAATGCTTCCGTTGATCGATCCGGCAATGGAGATCAAAATCGTTACCGCGAACAGCGTGCCCCCGACGCGGCCCAACGTTCGGTCCGCCACGACTCCCGCCACGCGCTCACTATGCGCGATTGCCGCCACCGGCAGCACCCGCAAATAAGCGACATTCGCCAGCATGTAGAGCGTAACCACGACCGCCATCCCCACTGCGAGCGATGGCGCGAGGTTGCGCTCCGGCCGCCGGACCTCACCCGCCACGAAGCTGACGGAATTCCATCCCTCGTAGGCCCACAAGCAGGCAACCATCGCGACGCCGAATGCATGCATGGAAAAGGGCGATCCCGAAACTGCCGGCCCGCTCTGCGCCGGCGTCATCAACGCCGCGCCGACCAGCACCAGCAATCCCGCCAGTTTCAAACCGGTCAGCGCATTCTGCGTTTGCGCTCCCTCCCGCAACCCCCGGTAATTCACCCACGTGAGCACCTC
>JAOAPQ010000699.1 GCA_025462965.1 Bryobacterales bacterium | reverse complement strand
GAATCGACGCCGGTTACGGTGGTGACGCGGCCGCCGCGATATGGGCCGATGGAGCGCCATTTGAGCGACTTCAGTAAGGTGAGGTCTTGTGCGGGGAGGAGCGTGGCGAGTGCTATACAGCAGAAGCAGCAGAATAGGAGACGTTTCATGGGTGAATTAGCGGCATGGTAGCACGGGTCTTGGCTGAGCCGCACGAATTGAAAAGCCGACCCAAACGGCCTGATGAGCAGGGTCTGGACCGGTGGTTTCGAAGTGGTGAGCGCCAGAATCCATTTCCGTATTTCAGTCGTGCGGAACATGTCACATAAGGCCACGGCGGGGCGGCAGGACTTGCGCAAACACAGGATCATCGTGGCGTCGAAGAGATGTCCGGCCCGGATTCCCTTCAAGTGGGTCGAACGCTCCGAAAGATGAGTTGGCCGGATTGGAAGGTGCCGGTGAGGGTGTACGGGGCTCGGGCGGGCTGTTGGGGCGCGGAGGGCTCGGGGTTGGATGGCTCAGGGCTGCAAACAGGGGAGACGGATGGGGGCTCAGCTTCCTGATTCTGAACGGGTTGTTCGGATGCGGGCTCCTCCGGCGGCTGCGGATTTTCGTCGTCGAGATTGCGCAGGAGGAGGAAGTTTTGGAGCGAGCGATGGTACATGCGGTGGAGGCGGGTTTCGTAGCGGTCGAGCAGGTGGAGCTCGGGGCCGGCGGCGAGCTGCGCGAATGCCGAGCCGAGGCGGGAGTGCTCGTCGATTTCCGTTTCTGTGGTGGTGGCCATGCTCGTCTCCATGGCGCGGTTCAGGAGGTTGGTTTCGATGGCCCACAGGCGGCGGAGGCGGCAGGTGCTGGCGGTCATTTCTTCGACGGCGGCGAGTTCGACATCGTTGGCGGGTTTGAATTTTGCGAGGTGCTGGTTGAAGAGCGCGGTGAAGGTCTCCTGGGATTCGTTTTCCACGAGGACGCATTTGGAGAGGAGGCCGTGCCGGAAGGAGTTCGCGGCGGAACGCTGTTTGCCGGCTTCGGTTTTGGGGCCTCGGGATTTGGCGCCGTTGGCGCGCGAGGCGATGGTTCGTTGGTTAAGCGCATAAGATGCTGATTTAGTGTAGGTGGGTGGAGGGGTAAGTTGTTTGTTTGTAATGCGGAATGGTTGTGGAAGGCGTTACCCGGTCATCAGACGGTTGCAGTACGGGTTGTTGCGGCGCAGTTTCGTGCCGCCGCCCGAAATCCGCGAGTTGCGCGATCTGGTGCGGCGGCCCGTGCACCTCGTGGCGGACCGAGGCAACGGACGGGCATCGGCGATGATGAAACAGCCGCGTACATGAAGTGCGAGAGCACGGTCTGACTACCGTTGCGCGGGTCAGAAAAGGAAACGCCTGCGAAGAATCGAATCGCAGGCGTTTGGGTCACACATTCTGCTTGTGAAGCAAATAATAGACGACTGCTTAAACAAATTCCAACCAGGTAGGGAGATCAGATGAAGCGATTAGCATTGAATGTTTCCGTTGCAGCGACGCTGGCGGTTGTCACTTTGCTGGCACAGAATCCTTTGAGCGACGACGTGAAGGCCGCCTATCAACCGGCGAAAATCAATATCCTGAAGGCGGCTGAGAAGATGCCGGAGTCGGAATACGATTTTAAACCAACGCCGGATGTGAGAACGTTCGGTCAACTGATCGCGCACGTAGCCGACACGCAGATGGGAATGTGCGGCGTTGCGAAAGGCGAGCCAAGACGGAGCGATGCCGCTTCGAAGACGAGCAAGTCGGATCTGGTTGCGGCACTTAAGGCTTCCAACGACTTGTGCGATGGGGTATACAACGCGATCACCGATGCGGACGGAGCGACAATCGTGAAAATGTTTGGCAGGGAGAAGCCGAAGCTCGGTGTCCTGAATTTCAATACCGCCCACGACAACGAAATGTACGGAGCCATCGCCGTCTACCTTCGCCTCAAAGGCATCGTTCCGCCTTCCTCCGAAGGAGCGGCGGGCCGCGGACGGTAAGCCGGTAGAGAGCCTGCTGCTTGGCAAATTTGATTCGGATTTTCGGAGTCTCGGCGACGCTGGCTTTCGCGGGATCGGTTCTGGTCGCGATGGCGCTGTATTTCCTGCTCAGCCACTTCTGTGTCGCGGCGCTGCAGCAGCGTCGGAGGGCCGGCCGTTCACGCTACCCCGAGTTTTGTCCGGCACTCGGCGTGTTCAGGAGAAAGATCTCCTGTCTCAGACGGCTGGTTCCGATCACGCCCACGCCGGATCCTCGTGCCACCCTCCTAAATTTGCGTAATGTTTGCCTGCGACAGTCCGTTTTTTTGACAGAATTGCGAGTGACGATCCTCCTGTATGGAAATCGGTAACAAACCCGTGGCGTCCGGCAAAGAGTTTAGTAGTGAGCGAAGGAGATGAAGAGCTTCGCGCCCTGATGATCCGGTATCAGGCCGGGTCAATGGATGCGTTTCAGGAGATCTACGTGCAACTCGCACCGGGAGTCCGGCGCTACCTGTGTCATCTCGCGTACGGATCTGAAACCGCGGATGATTTGCTTCAGGAGACTTTCCTCCAGATTCACCGGTCGAGAGCCGCCTACAACGCGGCGTATGCGGTTAAGCCCTGGGTGTTCGGTTTGGCTCGAAATGTATTTTTGATGAATCGTCGCGCGGCTCGACGACGGGCGGAAGTTCATAAGTACCGCCAGGAGTTGCCTGAATGCCCCGTGCCGCCTGAAGTTGAGAGACTCGGCTCGACCGACGAGGTTCGCAGGTGTATCGCGGGACTGTCCACGGATCAGGCGGAAGCGTTGCTGCTTCATCATGAGTGGGGGTTTAGCTTCGAAGAGATCGCCGGAATGCTCGGCATCAGCGCGGCAGCGGCTCGTGCCCGCGCGAGCCGCGGAATGGCCGACCTGCGAGGCGCATTAATCGATCTTAGGAAAGTCAGCGCGTGACGAATCATCCAACAAAACCGCCGAAAGCGCTTCTTGAAGCGATCGCTCGGGATCTCAGACCCGTCAAACCGTCGCCGCTGCCTTTCCGATTGGTCTTGCGAATGGCTCCTTTGGCGGTGATGGTTTCGCCGGTGCTTCTGCTGCTCATCGGAATTCGCCGTGACTACGAAGTACTGGGACCGCTACTGACATGGGGTGCTTCGGTTGCGCAGTTCGGGCTGGCCCTTGTGCTCGTCTGGGTCGCCGCCCACGAGAGCACACCGGCCAACAGGCTGCCGAAGAATATCGTCTATCTGGTCGCGATCGCAACATCTCTGGTTGTGGTGACCCTTACCTGGCTTACGTTCTCGACAAGTCCTCCCAGGGGGGAGTCGCGCGTTAGCCCATGGGTCATGGGGCTTACCTGCGGCATTAGCAGCATCATTGCCGGCGGAATACTCGTTGGCCTTTTCAGTTGGGTATATCGGAGCTCGCTGGCGACCCGTCCGGCTGTCGCTGGCGCCCTTTATGGAGCTGGCGCCGGAGTTGCAATAAACGCCGGCTGGCGTCTTGCCTGTCCAATTTCGGATCCATGGCACGTGCTCGGATCGCACGGAACAGCTGTGGTCGCTACCGCGCTCTTAGGGGCGCTCGTGGGTCGTATCTTAGGCACACGCAACCGGTTCCTGCCGGATAAGCGCTCCTGAAGATGAAATGCGGCCCGATGCTGATCTCGGGAGGAACTCAACACATGAATGCAAATGAATCGTCAATTCCCGCTGTCCTTACACAGTACGAAGACGCCCTGAATCGTTCGGATACCGACGCTGTGATGAAGCTCTACGCGCCCGACGGCGCTTTCTTGCCGCAGTATTTTCCGTCTAGCGTCGGCGCCGATACGGTCCGCAAGAACAACACGCCCGCACCTCATGAACTAGATCACTGGAAGGCAACGCCCGACCCGACTTTCCTTGGTGGAAATGGTCCCGCTTGGAAAAATCCCACTGCGCAACGCGAAAGTCGCACAGAAAATCACGAATGGTTGTGGGTGCCAACAAGCCGCATGAGGCGAGTCACTTTAAGGGTCCGTTTGGCTCTCTTCAACTGCCGCCGAGCACAATGGACAGCGTGCTTCATCGCGATAACGACTGTTGTTCATCCTGCCCAATCTCAGCAAGCCAAGCCCGCGGATCCTAAGGTCGCGGCCGCCAACCAGGTGGTCCTATCTCAGTTGCCGTTTAGCGATCGGCAAGACTTCGAGGACGCGAAGCGGGGATTCATCGCGACAACACCGGACGCGGCCAATCCGGATCGCTGGGCATTTCTTGAACACGAGGCTCCGCCGACCGTAAATCCAAGTCTTTGGCGTCAGGCGCAACTGAACGTCCCAAGTGGATTGTTCAAGGTCGCCGAGGGTGTTTATCAGGTTCGCGGTTTCTCGCAGGCGAATATGACGATCGTGGAGGGTACGACCGGTCTCATCCTCATCGACACACTCACTTCACCCGGAGCAGCGCGCGAAGCTCTCGGCCTCTATTTTGCGCATCGTCCACGCAAGCCGGTCGTGGCGGTTATCTACTCCCACAGTCATGGCGATCACTATGGAGGCGCAAGCGGTGTGGTCTCGCAAGCCGACGCGGCTGCCGGAAAGACGAAAGTCATTGCACCAGCGGGCTTCATGGATGCCGTCGACGGAGAAGCCGTTATTGGCGGAAACGCAAAGGCACGGCGCGGGCAGTATCAGTTTGGAATTTCTCTGCCGGTGGGAGAACGGGGGAACATCGATGAAGGCATTGGCAAGAACGACTCTCGGGGAGGCGGAGGAGTTGGGGTCGGGGTTGGGGTCGCACCGATTATCCCACCGAACGATACCATCCAGCAGCCGATGGAGACCCGCACTATCGATGGAGTAGACCTTGTATTTCAACTTGCTCTGGACTCGGAAGCCCCTTCCGAGATGCTGATTTACCTGCCGCAGTCGCATGTCCTGGATGTGGCAGAGGACGCGACCCACACGCTGCACAATTTGCTCCCGTTTCGCGGCACCGGAGTGCGCGACGC
>JAOAPQ010000679.1 GCA_025462965.1 Bryobacterales bacterium | reverse complement strand
TGGGACGCGCACAGCAACATTGAAGGCAACCATGCGAAGATGTGCAAAAATTCCGACCAGCCCATTTCCGGATTGCTCACCGACTTGAAATCACGCGGATTGCTGGAGGATACGCTGGTGGTTTGGGGCGGGGAATTCGGCCGTACTCCTTTTAATGAAAAGGGCGATGGCCGCGATCACAACCCGTGGGGATTCACCATGTGGATGGCCGGCGGCGGCATCAAGCCGGGGCAGGTAATCGGCACCACGGACGAGATAGGCTTACGCGGCATCGACAAGCGAGCGCACGTAACCGATATTCACGCGACGATTCTCCATGCGCTCGGTCTGAATCACGTGAACGTAACATTCCTGCACAACGGCCGGCCCGAGCGGCCGACCATCGTGACAGGAGAAGTAGTCAAAGAAGCCTTCGCTACGGCATAGTAGGGACACGCGGCGATAGCCGCGTTCGTCTTTTCGCCGGCATCGGCGCTGGACCACAGGCCGACTTTTTCCGGCTTTTGTTCAATAATTTCAGGCGTCCTAGTTCGGTTTCAGAACCACCTTAATGCAGTGGTCCTCCTTATTGAGGAACTTCGCATAACCTTCGGGAGCCTGGTCGAGCCGCATCCGATGGCTGATCACGAAGCTTGGATCGATCTCCCCTTTCTGAATGCGCTCCATTAACGGGCGCATATAGCGTTGCACATGGCACTGCCCGGTCCGGATTGTCAGGGAGCGGTTCATCACGGATCCGAACGGGAACTTATCGATGAAGCCGGCATACACTCCGATCACCGAAACCGTGCCCCCATTGCGGCAAGCCATGATAGCCTCGCGCAAAGCGAGAGGCCGGTCCGTTTCGAGCATCATTGCCTGCTTCACGCGGTCATAAGCATAGAGGGGCCCATGGCCGTGAGCCTCCATCCCCACGGCATCGATGCACGCATCGGGGCCGCGTCCGCCCGTCATCTCGTTCAGGGTTTCCAGGACACTGGTCTCCTCGTAGTTGATGGTGATCGCGCCAACTTTTTCGCGGGCCATGCTCAGGCGTTCCGGGAACCGATCGATGCCAATGACGCGTTCGGCTCCCAGCAGGTACGCGCTCTTCATTGCGAACTGCCCGACCGGTCCGCATCCCCACACCGCAATCGTGTCGCCGGGCTGGATGTTACACATCTCCGCGCCCATGTAACCGGTCGGGAAAATATCGGAAAGGAATAACACCTGTTCGTCCGTCAATTCAGGCGGCACTTTAATCGGGCCGATATCGGCAAAAGGCACGCGCGCATATTCCGCTTGTCCTCCGGCGAAGCCGCCCAGCATGTGTGAGTATCCGAAAATGCCGGCCGGTGAGTGGCCCCACACTTTCTCCGCAATATCCGCATTCGGGTTGGAGTTCTCGCACAGGGAAAACATGCCGTTTTGGCACGAGAAACAGGTTCCGCACGCAATCGGAAACGGAACCACTACCCGATCGCCCTTTTGGAGATTCTTGACGCCTTTTCCGGTTTCGACGACTTCGCCCATAAACTCATGGCCCAGGATGTCGCCGCTTTCCATTGTGGGAACGAAGCCGTTGTAAAGGTGCAGGTCTGACCCGCAGATCGCGGTGGAAGTGATCTTTACAATCGCGTCTCGTCCGTTGAGGATCTTCGGGTCCGGCACCTGCTGGACCCGCACATCGTTCTTACCCATCCAACAATTGGCTCTCATGGTTACGCCCTCGCTACCAGGTTTTGAGATGGCGGTTGCGCCGGGTGCATGCCGGGGTAGATGCTGGCGTCCGATTTGACCACTTCACCGGTTTCCAAAACTTGCTTGAACCGTCGCAGGTCCCGCTGTAACAACCGTCCAGGGTCGGACCCGAAAAGCTTTGCGAGTCCCGCGCCGAGCGCGCCGCCTGGAGGGGTGTACTCGATCTCCACCGTGACAAGAGTCCCGCGACCTCCGGGTGCCCGCTCAAAACGTACCGATCCGGAGTTGGGGATGTCCGCTCCCTCAATCGAGCGCCAGGCAATGCGGCTATTGGGCTCGTCCTCCACAATTTCGGCGATCCACTCTACTGTCTTTCCGGCCACGGTCCTCACCTTCCAATGCGAACGGCGGCTGTCGATGACGCGCACCGATTCAAGGTGTTCCATAAACGTCGGGAGATTCTGGAAGTCATGCCAGAACCGGTATGTCTCTTCCGGTGAGCGGTTCACGATAATAGTCTTGACCGCTTTCAAAGCACCTTTCGACTCGGCGTTTTCCTCCTCGGAGCTGAGCTGCTGGCTGCAGAGCACGTCAAGCGCTGTTACGCCCAGTACCGCCGTCGTAGCCATTGCGACTCGTTTCTTGTTTGCCCTTCGAGAGGTCATTGCGGAGCCTAGCGACGCGAGGTCGAGTATGTCGCCCGCCACACGGCTCCAAACCCACCCGACAGGCCGCGGCCGCGACAGGATTCCGACCCCGGACGCAATTTCGCGGACCCCATATGTGCGGAGCGTTGCGCGCGTTTTGGTTTCGTCGTCAAGGCCGATGAATCGGGCGAAGGGCCCGGTCGCGAAGACTTCCGCTACTCCGAGACCTATGCTGAACCAGCCAAGGCCGTATGCGAGTTGCTGCTCGGTACTGTGCCGCGAAGTGTAAGTACGATTGTTCCTGGTTTGCGTCGTCATCATAAGTTAAGTCCTTGCCCAAGTGCCTACGACCGAAGGGTAGCGCCCGTTTGTGAGCGGGCGCAGTGAGGTTACATCCAGTAAATAGGCGCTGCAGAGAGTAAGGGTACGCCGGGAGACAGAATCGACTAGCGACAGCCGGCGCGAGTTCTATGGCTCACACTGGGCCCCACTTGTTAGTCCCCTCATCCGGTAAATCGCTCCGGTAAAGCAAAGTTCCTACCCGCCCGCCGCCCCCGCTTTACGGTTGTCTCAGAAGAATCGCGGAAGATCCTGAGCGCCCGGCATTCTATAATGGGGTATCCATGCATCAGCAAATCTCCGAGCGTCCCACTGACCTCGACGCGACCGAAACCAGCGAATGGCTGGAAGCTTTCGACCAGATTCTCGATGAAGCTGGCCCCGAACGAGGACGGTACCTGCTCGAGCGGCTTACTAAGCACGCCCGCTCGAATGGCCTCGAGATCCCCACCGAATTCAACACGCCTTACGTAAACACCATCCGGCCGGAGGCTGAAGTCCCTTTCCCTGGCGATCGCGCGCTCGAGCGCCGTATCAAGAGCCTCACTCGCTGGAACGCCATGGCCATGGTGTCCCACCAGAACAAGTACGATCACGGCATCGGCGGGCATATTTCCACCTATGCCTCGCTTGCGACGCTGCTCGAGATCGGCTTCAACCATTTCTTCCATGCAAGCTACGGCGACCAGCCCGGCGATTTCGTGTACTTCCAGGGGCATGCCTCTCCCGGCGTCTACGCGCGCGCATACCTCGAAGGCCGCCTCTCCGAGCAGGATCTCAACAATTTCCGCCACGAATTGCGAGACACGCCGGGTCTTTCGTCCTATCCGCACCCGTGGCTGATGAAGGATTTCTGGAGCTTCCCGACAGTTTCCATGGGCCTCGCTCCCATCAACGCGATTTACCAGGCGCGTTTCATGCGTTATCTGGAAAATCGCGGCCTCATTCAGAAGACCCCGCGCAAGGTATGGGCATTTCTGGGCGATGGCGAAACGGACGAGCCGGAATCGCTCGGGTCGTTGACGCTCGGCTCTCGTGAAAAGCTCGACAACCTGATCTTCGTAGTGAATTGCAATCTGCAGCGGCTGGATGGGCCGGTACGCGGCAACGGCAAGATCATCCAGGAACTGGAAGCGGCGTTCCGTGGCGCGGGCTGGAACGTGATCAAATGCATCTGGGGCGGCGACTGGGATAAGCTCCTCGAAAACGACGAATCCGGACGGCTGGTTCAACTCATGAACGAGTGCGTCGATGGCGAGTACCAATCCTTTAAGGCCAAGGGCGGGGCTTACGTCCGCAAGGAGTTCTTCGGACGCTATCCCGAAACGGCCAGGCTGGTCGAGAATATGACCGACGAGGAACTCGCAGGGCTGCGTCGCGGTGGGCACGATCCGAAGAAGGTCTACAACGCGTACAAACAGGCGGTCGAGTTCAAAGGCGGCCCGAGCGTTGTTCTCGCGAAGACCGTGAAGGGTTACGGCCTGGGCAACCTGGAGGCGCGCAACGCGACCCACCAGCAGAAGATGATGGACGAGAAGAACCTGGAATATTTCCGCACCTGGTTCGATATCGCGATTCCCAATGAAGCGGCGCGCGACGG
>JAOAPQ010000674.1 GCA_025462965.1 Bryobacterales bacterium | reverse complement strand
GCGACTGCTTTGCGGCTCCCGCAAAAACAGGCGGACGCAATCATCGAGCATCGGACGGCGAAGGGCGGCTTCAAATCGGTGGAAGAGTTGGAAAAGGTGCCCGGAATCGACGCGAAGAAAATCGAAGCAAATAAGACCCGCCTAGCGTTCTAAACAGCTGTACTCCTTCCAAGATTGAACCAGCCGTAGGACAGGCCATCGTTTTTCGTGGCCTGTTCGCTCTGTCATCAATCCCCCCGTATCGCCAGGAACCGCCTTACGTCCCTGACTTCTTCCACGTAGTCCCGTTGATCAGGGTTCATTTCACGCAATGCGCCTTCTATCCAGGTCGGGTCTGCTTCCAGCATGGCGAACCGCGCAAGGTGCTTGCAGAAAGAGCGCGGGTTCAATAAAGCCTTTTCGTAAGAAACCAAAAGGCAGGGAACGTCCGTATTGCGCAGGAACGTCAGCATCAAAGTCTCGTACGAGAAAATCGATTCGAAAGACTCCCAAAGGTCCGCATTGACCGCCAGGCGTTCGCGGACGGAGGTTGCCAAGGTATCGCGGAAAACCGCCACAATATGCGGGTTCCTGGTGTGGTGCAGCAAGTAGGGTAGCGAATGCAAGGCAGCAGGCGCCTTGAAACCCCAATTGCTGTGTCGACTATTGCGATCCCGGATCAGTTCGTCGATGCGGTCGATGTCCAGGGGAGGTCTCTCAATCGCACCCTGCAATACCTCGACGAATTCCTTATCTTCATAGTTGGACGCGACGGGATTCGCCAGTCCCATCGGCAGGCCTGCGATGTGCAGGGCGCGGGCAATCATCGAGGTACCGCTTCGCGCATGTCCCACGACGATGACGGTTCGCGGTCCGCGTTCACCGTAGCGCTTGTTTAAGAGAACAAGGCCGCTATTCACCGGTAGAGACTCGTCTTCTCCGTCGGGCGGCGCCAGAATCTCCATACGCGGCGCCGAAAGCCCTAGCCGGTACGAAGCACCCGCTTGTTCCACGATCTGTAAAGGACTGCCCGTCAATTCTTCACATCCATCGGCAAAGAAACGCAGACCATACCTGGCGAGACTTCGAAGAGATTCGGGAATCACATAACGGAACATGTAACAGCCGCTCCGATTGCCGATCCCCGCCTCGACCAGGTCTTGACGGAATTGATCCGCTGCCACGGCGCTTATTTCTTCTCCGTTGCACAGGATACGCACAATAACGCTTCTATGGGGAGAATTAACGCTGCACGCCCATCCTCGAACGATTCCGTTATTGCATGTGTCCACATGACCGATATATGCAGGCAATACAGTTAAACCCGTGCCCCAAAAAATCTCCTCATGGGCACCGTCGTCATTCGTACTGTGGGACAGGCCATCGTCTTTCGTGGCCTGTCGCTCTTTCTACTATGCGGTCACAACACCTAAACCTCTGCCCCAAAAGAACTTACACCTTTCCACGCACTTCTCTCGCGCTAAACTGATCCCGATGCTAATCACTCTCACTCCCGGTCCGCGCATACCCACTCTTCCTCGCGCCGGGAACCACCCGATAAGCTACACAAAACCGCACGATGGAGGGGGTTATCCCCCGGCCTTTTTCGCCAACGAGATATTCTGAACTATGCAGCCCCCACTTCAAAAAATTGCCGCGAACGATAGGATCCGCATCGCTACGATCGGACACGGCGGCATGGGCTCAGGCGATACGCGCTACGCCCTATCTGTGCCGGGCGTCGAGTTGGCCGCGGTCTGCGACATCTATGACGGCCGCCTCACACGCGTGAAGGAACTCTACGGCAGCCAGATTTTCACCACGCGCGATTACCGCGAAGTGCTGGCCCGCAAGGATATCGACGCTGTGATCATCGCGACGCCGGATCACTGGCATTCCACCATCTCCATCGACGCCATGCAGGCGGGCAAGGATGTGTATTGCGAGAAGCCCATGGTGCATGCAATCTCCGAGGGAAAGGCCGTCATCGATGCCCAGGAGCGTACCGGACGCATGTTTCAGGTGGGCAGCCAGTACGTAACGTCGCTGGTCTATCGGAAGGCGAACCAACTGGTGAGCGAAGGCGCCATCGGAACCCTCAACATGGTAGAAGCGTGGCTCGACCGGAACACCGCCATTGGCGCGTGGGAATATTCGATCCCTCCCGATGCCACGCCCGCGACTGTCGATTGGGACCGTTTCATAGGCAGTGCCCCGAAGCGGCCGTTTGAACCGGTGCGGCTGTTCCGGTGGCGGAATTATCAGGACTACGGCACAGGCGTAGCCGGAGACTTGTTCGTGCATCTCCTTTCCGGGCTGCACACGGTCACGGGTTCCATGGGTCCGGAACGAATCATTTCAACCGGGGGTCTGCGCTATTGGAAAGACGGACGCGACGTGCCCGACGTCATGTTGGCGATGCTGGATTATCCGAAGCAGCAGGCGCATCCGGAGTTCTCGCTGATGCTGCGAGTGAACTTCAAGAGCGGTGTCGCGCAGGAGCAGTTCGGGTTTCGCTTTATCGGCAGTGAAGGCGTCATGGACACGAGCATGAGCAGCCTGACGCTGCACAAGACCCCGCAGGAGATCGAACCCGGTTATACGATCACTACGTTCCCGAAGGCAGTGCAGGAAACGTTCCTGCGCGAGTACCGGAGCAAGTACCCGGCGGTTCCCCCGACAGCCGACGGGATACGGCCTGAATCCTCCCAGACGTTCGCTCCTCCGCCCGGTTACGATGCCCACCGCGAACACCATCGCGTGTTCTATGAAGCGGTGCGAAGCCGGAAGCGGCCGTTCGAGGATGCTGTATTCGGCTTCCGTGCGGCGGGCCCGGCCCTGCTCTCCAACACCAGCTATTTCGAAAAGCGCATCTGCCGCTGGGACCGCGAACAGTTGGTGGGGGTTTGACCAACGCGCCCAACGCGCCCCGCGAGCCGCGTGGGCGGGAATGAAAAGCCGCGCCGGCTACGGCAACCTTCTCGCCGATAGCCATTTCCAGGCCTTCCTCTGGACCCAGTTCCTCGGCGCGTTCAACGACAACGTCTATAAAATGATCGTCTCCATCCTCGCGGTGAGGATAGCGGTAGATGGCTCGTCGAGCAGTCTTTATCTCGCGCTCGCGGGCGCCGTTTTCGTCATTCCATTTCTGCTCTTCGCCGGGTACGCCGGCCAACTCGCCGATCGTTTCTCGAAGACGCGCGTTCTTCAGGTCACGAAATCGTTCGAAATCCTGGTGATGCTGATGGGCATCCTGGCCCTCGCCTCCGCGCGCATGGAACTGCTGCTGGTCGTGCTGTTCCTGCTCGCTGCCCAGGCGACGTTCTTCAGTCCGGCGAAGTACGGCATTCTCCCGGAAATGATGGACGAGGCGCGCCTCTCGCGTGCGAACGGGCTGCTGGAACTCTCCACGTTTGTTGCGATCGTCATCGGGACCAGCTTCGGAACGTTTCTGTTCGAACTCTGGCGCGGCCGGCCGTTGCGCATGGCGATGACGCTGCTCGCGATCGCGGTCGCGGGATCGCTCGCGAGTTTGCACATCCGGAAGGTGCCCGCGGCCGGTTCGGACGAGCCTTTCCGGTCGAATCCGTTCCACGAAATAGTGAAAGGCGCGCGCAGTTTGCGGACCCGGAAAACGCTCGCGTTTTCGGTGCTTGGTATCTCCTGGTTCTGGTTTGTGGGAGCGCTCTTCCAGATGGCGGTCCTGTTGGCCGCGAAGGAAATGCTGCACGTTCCGGAAGCCCGCGTGGGCCTCTTGGTGACGGCGCTCGCCGCAGGCATTGGCCTGGGTAGTATCCTCGCCGGAACGCTCTCGGGCGACCACATCGACTTGGGGCTGGTGCCGCTCGGCTCCGCGC
>JAOAPQ010000627.1 GCA_025462965.1 Bryobacterales bacterium | reverse complement strand
CGCGTCACCCGGAAGTGCCCGATCCAGCGTGAATCGCATCGTGAGGGTGCGGCCGTCGGCTGGGCCCAGATCCTCAATGAAACTGTAGTAACCGGGACCCGCGAGGGTCATGGTTCCGCCGGTGGAGGCGGCAAGTTCCACGTGGCCTACGCCCTCCGGAAGGTATAGCTTCATATGCAGCTTCGCTTGCGAACGCCCGATTGGAAGCCGCACGTCAGCGCCGAATTACCGCTTGGTCCATCGCCAGCCGCTGCCCTCGGGCTCGTGCCATCCATCGAGCAGGGCCACGTTCGCCAGCGCGTAGCGGCTCTCGGCCAGGCAGAAAACGCGCTCGTCGTGATCGAGGCTGACGGGGTCGGAAGCGACCGTGTCGCCCATTGTTATGTAATCGCGGATGTGCCAGTTCGTGCGCTTCAGCACCTGCCGGAAGCTTGCTTCTGTGAATATCCAGAAATTGCTGTCATCGTCGTTCAGTTCGTCCGCGCCGAGCAGGTATGCGACCGAAATATCCTGCACGCTCCCGGAGATCCCCGGCATGCGGCGAGCCAGGCGCGTGCTCATGATCGCGTGGCGCGCGTGCCTCGATACCGTTTCGAGCAGATAAAACGGATTCTTCAGGTGATAGATCGCGCCGAGAATAAGTGCAAGACCGAAGTCTTTGCGGGGCAGGCTGAACTGCGAATCCACATCGGTGGCGAGAATACTGACTTCAGAATTTAGCGCCTCCTTCAGCTTACGCACACCGGCCATGTGGTTATGGTTTGTCGCCGGATAGTCCACGGCGACGACTTCATAGCCCAGAGACTCGAGGAAGAACGCCATTTCGCCATCCGCACAGCCGATATCGAGAATCGGACCCTCAGGGAGTGCTCGGTTCCCCGCGGTGAGAAGGCGGTCGAAGTGACCCAGGTTGGCGAGGGAATCGTAGCGGTACCATTCGAACGGCTGCGGACCTAAGTCGCGTTTCACTTCCTCAATGCGGCGGCGGAAGGAAAGCGAGGCCCGGGCAAGGTCGGAGATGTTCATGACGGCCTATCCCGCGACGTGCAGCACCACATAACGGCGGTGGGGAATCGCGCGGTGCTCGAAAACGAACAGGCCTTGCCAGGTGCCGAACGCGAGACGGCCGTTTATCACCGGGATCGACACGGACGTCTGCGTAAGCGCTGAGCGGATGTGAGAAGTCATATCGTCGGGTCCCTCGGCATGGTGCCGGTACCAGGTGTCGCTTTCCTTTACGAGACGGCCGAAGAACTCATTGAGGTCTGCAATAACATCGGGGTCGGCATTCTCCTGAATTGTGAGAGATGCCGAAGTGTGGCGAATGAAGGCCGTCAAGAGGCCGGTTTCCACCTTTGTTTCGGCAAGCCAGGATTCCACCTGGCGCGTAATTTCGTAGAGACCTTTGCCGCGTGTCGGAACAGTGAGTTGTTTTGTGAACTGGGTCACTCGACCGTAACGCTCTTCGCCAGGTTGCGCGGCTGATCCACGTCGCATCCGCGCCGCACAGAAATATGATAAGCGAGGAGTTGGAGCGGCACCACTTCGAGGATCGGCAGCAGCAACTCGGATGTCGCCGGGATCTGGATTACATGGTCGGCGACCTTGGAAGCCTCGCTATCGCCTTCGGTGACGATGGCTACCACGATGCCTTCGCGCGCCTTCACTTCCTGAATGTTGGAAACCGTCTTCTCGTAGAGCACGCGGCTTTCGAAGCTGTTCGGGTCGCGCGCGGCCAGAACCACCACGGGTAGCGTCTCATCAATCAACGCGTTCGGGCCGTGCTTCATCTCGCCCGCGGGATAGCCCTCCGCGTGAATATAAGAAATCTCCTTCAGCTTGAGCGCGCCTTCCAGAGCAATCGGGAAGTGAACACCGCGTCCAAGAAAAAGAAAGTCCGTCGAGCGGAAGAGCTTGCGCCCGAGTTCTTCATAGAGTGCATCGTGCGAGAGGATCGTTTCCAACTTGCCCGGCAGGCGCAGCAATTCCTGCACATAAGCGAGCGACGTGGCGTCGTCGATCTCTTTGCGCGATTGCGCCAGGTGCATGGCGAGCAGGAACAGCGCGGTTAATTGGCAGGTGAACGCCTTGGTGGATGCGACTCCAATTTCGGGACCCGCGTGCGTGTAGATGGAACCGGCCGCTTCGCGTGTGATCATCGAGCCGACCACGTTACAGATGGCAATCGTCTTCGATCCTTTTATCTTAGCTTCGCGTTGTGCGGCAAGAGTATCTGCCGTCTCGCCGGATTGCGAGATGACCGCCGTGAGAGTGCCGGGCAGGATGATGGGGTCGCGGTATCGGAATTCACTGCCGTAATCGACTTCCACGGGCAGTCGCGCGAGCTTCTCAATCATGAATTTGCCCGCCAGCGCCGCGTGCCAGCTCGTTCCGCACGCGATGAGCTTGACCTGCCGGAAGTCGCGGAACTCAGCCGGCGAGATATCCATCTGGTCCAGGAAGATGTGGCCGGTCTCCTGACTGGCGCGGCCCAGGGTAGTGTCCTTCACCGCGCGCGGCTGCTCGAAGATTTCCTTGAGCATGAAGTGCTTGTACCCGCCCTTTTCGGCCATGACGGGGTCCCAGAGGATGCGCTGCACCTGGCGAGTCACCGGCTGGCCGTGGAAATCGGTGAGGTCTACTCCGGCGGGCGTAAGAATCGCCATGTCGCCGTCGGAGAGGAAAAACATGTCGCGCGTGTGGCTGAGAATGGCCGGAACATCGGATGCGACGAAGTATTCGCCCTCGCCCAAACCCACCACCACGGGCGGTCCCAGCCGCGCGGCGACAATTTTGTTCGGGTCACGGCGGGAGAGTACGGCCAGCGCAAAGACCCCGGTGATCTTGGCCAGGGCCTCGCGGACCGCTTCTTCCAGATTTCCGCAAAAATACTTCTCGACCAGGTGGGCGATGATCTCGGTATCGGTCTCCGTCTTGAAGGTGTGGCCTTCCGACTGGAGTTGTTCCTTGAGTGGAATGAAATTTTCGACGATCCCGTTATGTACGACCACGATGTCGCCCGTGCAATCCCGATGGGGATGCGCATTTTCCTCCGTAGGGCGGCCGTGCGTGGCCCAGCGGGTGTGGCCGATCCCGTACTGGCCGTCGACCGGATCGAGGCGGATAGCCTCTTCAAGGTTACGCAATTTCCCTGATGCGCGGCGGATACTGAGCACGTCGTCGCAGTAGACCGCGATGCCCGCGGAATCGTAGCCGCGGTATTCGAGACGCTTTAGACCGTCAAGAATGATGGGTGTTGCTTTCTTCTGGCCGACGTACCCTACGATTCCGCACATAGATTTAAAGGTACTCGATCTGGTACTCCTCAATCACGGGGTTGATCAGGACTTCGCGGGCGATCAGGTCCAGGTCTTCGCCAGGTTC